>JAHEKA010000031.1 GCA_024638585.1 Rhodospirillales bacterium | reverse complement strand
GATGGGCCCAGACGATGAAGCCAACGAAGCCAATCGCCACCATGGCATAAGCCATGCCGAGATAACCGAACACCGGCTTGCGGGAAAAGGTGGAGACCACCTGGCTGATGATGCCGAAAGCCGGCAAGATCAGGACGTAGACCTCGGGATGGCCGAAGAACCAGAACAAGTGCTGATAGAGCAGCGGAT
The DNA here is from genome assembly GCA_024638585.1 of Rhodospirillales bacterium. Lineage (GTDB taxonomy): Bacteria > Pseudomonadota > Alphaproteobacteria > SMXQ01 > SMXQ01 > SMXQ01. The sequence goes on along the minus strand of JAHEKA010000031.1, from coordinate 11,944 downwards.
CGCCGCCGCCCGCCGCGTTGAAGAAGGCGGTGCCGAAATTGCGGTCGGTCAAAAGCATGGTGATGGCGCCGGCCAGCACCGGCAGGGTCAACAGCAACAGGAAGGCGGTTACCAGGATCGACCAAGCGAACAGCGGCATCTTGTGCATGGTCATGCCAGGTGCGCGCATGTTGAAGATCGTGGTCATCATGTTGATGGACCCCAGGATCGACGACGCGCCCGCCAGATGCAGGGAGAGGATCACCATGTCCACCGCGGCGCCCGGCGCGCCGACCGTCGACAGCGGCGCATAGACCGTCCAGCCCACACCGGGACCGCCGCCGACGAACACGGAACCGACCAGCAACAGGGCCGATGGGATCAACAGCCAGAAACTGATGTTGTTCATGCGCGGGAACGCCATGTCCGGCGCCCCGATCATCAAGGGAATGAACCAGTTGCCGAAGCCGCCGATCAGCGCCGGCATCACCATGAAAAACACCATGATCACGCCATGACCGGTGATCAGCACGTTGAACACCTGATTGGGTTCGCCGAGGAAACTGAGCCACGGCATGATCTGCGTGCCGGGGGTCGCCAGCTCCATGCGGAAGACCACCGACATCAGGGCTCCCACGATCCCCGCCACGATGGCGTAGATGATGTACATGGTGCCGATATCTTTATGATTGGTCGAGCACAGCCACCGAGCCAACCCTCGGGGCTTATGCTCGGCAGCGTGGCTTGCTGCCGCTTCGTCTACTGTCGTCGCCACGTTCTCAATCCTTATTTATTGTCGCCTGTCGCCGGGCGCCCGGCCGCAGCCCATTCTGCCTCTGGTTTCGGGGCCTCGGGACCTGCTTCGGCTTTGAACTTGACCTTGGCACCGGCCACCCATTTTGCGAAATCTTCCTTGCTCATCGCTTCCAATGCGATCGGCATGAATCCATGGTTGATGCCGCAAAGCTCGGAGCACTGCCCGTAATAGAGCCCCGGCTTGGTGACGCGCATCCATGTCTCGTTGATGCGCCCCGGAACCGTGTCCGTCTTGATGCCCAGCGCCGGAACGGCCCAGGCGTGGATGACGGCATTGGCCGTCAGAAGCACTCGGATGTTGGTATCTATGGGGACCACCACCCGGTTGTCCACCTCCAACAACCGCAATTGGCCCGGTTTCAACTCGGAATCCGGAATCATCACGCTGTCGAAGGTGAAATTGCCATGATCGGGATAGGAATACGACCAGAACCACTGACTGCCGGTCACTTTCAGGGTCATCTCCGGCTCGTCGGTCTTATCCATGTAATAGAGCAACCGGAAGGACGGAACGGCGATCACCACCAGGATGAGGATCGGGACCACCGTCCAGAACACCTCCAGGATCGTATTGTGAGTGGTTTTCGACGGCGTCGGGTTGCGCTTCTCGCTGAAGCGATACATGACGTAGCCCATCAGACAGGTCACGAACAGAGCGATGGCGGTGATGATCACCAGCAGCATGTCGTGAAACGCCACGATCCCTTCCATGACGGGAGAGGCTGCTTCCTGCAGCCCCAATTGCCAGGGCTCGGGCGCCGCGGCAAAGGCCGGCGCGCCCACTCCCCAACCGGCCGCCAGCCCCGCCAAAAGACCAATGGCCGAGACGACATTACTCAATATTCGCATCGCTGATTATCCCGTCAGGTGGTGGCACGTTTGACCCCCGAAGAACGGCGGGCACCCCTTTGGTATAGCCAAGTTACACCAGCCCCAGGTGGTTAACAAGAAAAACATCGATACCTAAGTATTTGACCGGCGAGGCCGAGAATTCTGCCCTGGAAGAGTTGAAACTCAACGCTTTTGTACCATATTTCCGCATGCGGTTGCCGGCTGGCCAGCGCCGGGAGGGCCGCAACGGCACGGGCCATGACCCACCGGCGGAGCTGTGCTACAAGACACCCTCAGCTTCGCAAACAGGAGACCCCCTCATGACCAGCCAGGCCAAAGCGGACGGGTTGTTTTTCAACCGCACGGAACTGACCGAAGAGGGGTGCGGCGCGGCGCTGGAACGCGCTCTGGGCGGCGCCGACGACGGCGAACTGTTCCTCGAATATTCCGTCTCCGAAAGCTTCTCCTTCGACGACGGCCGTCTGCGGTCCGCCAGTTCCGATACCAGTCAGGGCTTCGGCCTGCGCGCCATTGCCGACGAGGCGACCGCCTATGCCCATGGTTCGGAACTGTCCGACGCCGCGCTTAATCGCGCCGCCGATACAGTATCGTCGGTGACACGCGGCCATGACGGCAGCTTTCAGGCCGCGCCACCGGGCACCAACCGGATCCTTTACGAAGACATCAATCCGCTCAGCGAGGTCGAATTCTCCGCCAAAACGAAGCTGCTCGCCGATATCGATGCCTACCTGCGGGACAAGGACGACCGCGTCCGCCAGGTCATGACCTCGCTGACCGGCGAATGGCAGGCTGTCACCATCCTCCGCCCAGACGGCGAGCGGGTGGCTGATATCCGTCCCCTGGTCCGGCTCAATATCGCCGTGATGGCGGCCGATGGCGACACCCAGGAAACCGGTTCCCACGGGTCCGGCGGGCGCATGGGCTACGCCGCATTCATCCGCCCGGACGCCTGGCAGGCAAGCGCCGATGAGGCCCTGCGCCAGGCGCTCGTCAAGCTCGAAGCAGTGCCGGCCCCGGCCGGGGAGATGGAGGTGGTGCTGGGCCCGGGCTGGCCCGGGATTCTGCTGCACGAGGCCGTGGGCCATGGGCTCGAGGGCGATTTCAACCGCAAGAAAACGTCCGTCTTCGCCGGCCTGATGGGCGAACGCGTGGCCGCCCCGGGGGTGACCGTGATCGACGACGGCACCATCGAAGGGCGGCGCGGATCGCTGACCGTCGACGACGAAGGCACGCCCACATCCGCCACCACCCTGATCGAGGACGGTGTTCTGGTGGGCTTTATGCAGGACCGCATGAACGCGCGCCTGATGGGGGTCGCGCCCACCGGCAACGGCCGGCGCCAGGATTTCGCCCACAAGCCCATGCCGCGCATGACCAACACCTACATGTTGGCCGGCGACAGGAGCCGCGACGAGATCCTTTCCAGCGTCAAGAAGGGCCTTTATGCGGTCAATTTCGGCGGCGGCCAGGTCGACATCACGTCGGGCAAGTTCGTGTTCTCGGCCTCCGAAGCCTATTTGGTGGAAAACGGCAAGATCGGCCCCGCGGTCAGGGGTGCGACCCTGATCGGCAATGGCGCCGATGCCCTGACCCGGATCACCATGGTCGGCGACGACATGGAGCTCGACCCCGGGGTCGGCACCTGCGGCAAGGACGGCCAGGGCGTGCCCGTGGGGGTCGGCCAGCCGACCCTCAAGATCTCCGCCCTCACCGTCGGCGGCACCGCCGCCTGATCTGGGGCCGGGTCATCCCATGCCTTCCCCCTGGGGGCGCAGGCCGTCCTACTGGATTTGGCTGGCGCTGATCGCCGGCGCATTGACCGCGGTGGTTCTGTGGATGGCAGCGGAACAGGGCGGCGTCCCGGACGACCCTGCTACGGGCAGCCATATCATCCAAGGCGTCGTGCTGGTGGCGGTGATCGCCGCCGGCCTGATCCATGGCCGGCGCGTCGGTTTCAAAGGTGCGGTCGGCGCCCTGTCAGCCTGGCTTGCCATCGGCGCGGTCCTGGTGCTGGGCTACAGCTACCGCTTCGAGTTCCAGGATGCCTGGCACCGCATCAAAGGCGAGGTGGTGCCCGATGCGACGGTGCGATCAGGCGCCCGGGCGATCACCGTGCGCCGTGCCGATGACGGGCATTTCTACATCCGGGCCACGGTCAACGGCACCTCTGTCCGCTTCCTGGTCGATACCGGGGCCAGTACCACCGTGCTGGGCCCCCGGGATGCGGCGCGCATCGGCATCGATGTCGGCGGCCTCGCCTTCACCCAACGCTTCCGCACCGCCAACGGCCTGGTGCGGGGTGCGCCGGTGCGCCTCAAGACGCTTGCCATCGGCCCCGTCACTTTCCGTGACGTGCGCGCCTCGGTCAACGAAGTGCCGCTGGGCGGGCCGCTGTTAGGGGTCTCCACCCTGCAGCTCTTCAAGAGTTGGCGGGTCGAAAACGACCGGCTGACACTGACCTACTAGGCGCGCCGCGGGCGCCACTGGCGGAAAACGGTCGCTCTAAACAGCCCTATTCGAACGCGCGATTATCGACGATGTCTTCGTAGGTGGCATCCGCCATGGTCATATCCCAACCGACGGTCCAGTTATAGGTGTCGTCCCAGCGCTCGCGCGTGTAGGGCTGCGGCGGTGCATGCAACAACCGCTGATGACGGAATTCCTTGGCTTCCAACCGACCGCCGGTTTCATTGACGAAATAATGCACATACGGCGTCGGATCCTTGGCCAGCACTTCGCAGGCACGCGCCTGTGCCCGGAACATCGCCGCAAGGGTCGGTCCGTCGAGATCGTCGGTGGCCGCTTCGGCGCGTGTCGAATGGGATTCCATCAGGATGCGAAGGCCTTCTTTTTCCGCAACGCTGATCCACGGTTCCATCAAACTGACCGCCGCGACCTCGCCCTTTTTCAGCGCGTCGATACGCTGCGGCATGGTTCCGGCGTTGGTCACCTTGACATGTTCTTTTTTCAGGAACCCTTCCATCATTTTCAGGGTCGTAAAATGCGACCCGTTATTGGGCGTGACCGCAATTTCTTTGCTCTTGAGCATTTCCGGCTCATAGATATCTGAATCCGGGCTGACGACGATCGCAAACATTGACATGGAAGCGCCCAGGGAAACGATCTTGCGCGGACGCAATCCACTCGCTTCGGCCTCGACGGCGCGTTTAACGATTCCCCATTCACACATCCGGAATTGATCGATGCCGCCATCGTTATAGACAGAGTCGAGCGGGCGCTCGAAGATGGAATCGAATTGCACCTTGTGGGACGTGGTGACCTGCGCCATGCCCGGGGTTGTCACGAATTCAAGATCGAGCCCCTCGTCCTTGAAGAACCCTTCGTCGCGGGCCACCAATACCGGCAGGTCATGCACCGCATTCATGACCGCCAACTTCACGGATTTTGTGTTCGTCGCCATTCTTGGTCCCCTGTTAATCGCAAAATCTCGATGAGTTCATGCACAGACAATAATTGCCTCACCGTGCCCACTCAACGTTGATGAAACGGTAGAAAGATCGGTGCGCGGGCGGACCCTGTCAACGGAAAACACAGGCCCAGGGCAGCCACCACAATGTCCGCCCCTGGCCCAAAGCGGAGATCGCTACAGCCAAAAAACACGTTCGATCGCTTATCCATCTGGACCGAATTGCCATCTCGGCGGATTGCTATGCCGAGGAGACCAATTGAGTTGGTTTTAGCGGGGCGCATCTGCATACTGGAGGCGTTTCCGGTCCTTCACCCCTGCCGAGGCAGTGCCTCATGCAACAGCTAAGCGCCTTTCCAGAGGCCGACCGCAGGGCCGTTCGCGGCGTGCTGTTTGATATAGACGATACCTTCACCAGCGATGGCAAGCTGACCGCCGAGGCATACCGTGCGCTTGAGGATTTGCATGACGCTGGCAAATTATGTTTGCCCATTACTGGACGACCCGCGGGCTGGTGCGACCATATCGCCCGGATGTGGCCGGTAGATGGCGTGGTCGGCGAAAATGGCGCCTTCTATTTCCGCTACGACGACACCCGAAGCAGGCTGATTAAACGCTTTCTCTTGACCAAGCAGGAGCGCACCGCCAACCGGGCCAAGCTCGATGCGATCGCCCACCGCATCCTCTCCGAAGTCTCAGGCGTCGCCATCGCCTCGGACCAGCCCTACAGGGAAGTCGATCTCGCCATCGATTACTGTGAGGATGTGCAACCGGTCCCGGCCGAGGCAGTGGACAGGGTGGTGGCCATATTCGAGGCGGAAGGCGCGACCGCCAAGATCAGCTCCATCCATGTCAACGGCTGGTTCGGCAGTTTCGACAAGCTGGCCATGACACGCATCATTCTAGCTGAGTGCTTCGATATCGACCTGGATGCGGAAAAAGACAAATTCGTGTTCATTGGCGATTCCCCAAATGATTCGCCCATGTTTGCTTATTTCCCCCATGCGGTAGGCGTTGCCAATGTGGGGAATTTTGCCGATCGTATGACCGCCGTGCCGTCCTATGTGAGCCGCAATCCATCGGGCGCTGGCTTTGCCGAAATCGCCCAGTTTCTGCTTGGGACGCCATGACCGGAACGATCGGGACGGGCACCGATAGCTTCGATCTATTAATCATTGGCGGCGGCATCAATGGTGCCGGCATCGCCTGCGATGCCGCCGGGCGCGGCCTATCTGTTTTGCTCTGCGAGCAGGGGGACTTGGGCGGCGCCACCTCATCAGCCAGCAGCAAGCTGATCCATGGTGGACTACGCTATCTCGAACACTACGCCTTTCGCCTGGTTCGCGAGGCCCTTGCAGAACGCGAGGTGCTGTTGAACAAGGCGCCCCATATCATCCGCCCGCTCTCCTTCGTCCTGGTCAATGAGACGCGGCTGCGCCCGGCATGGATGATCCGGTTGGGGCTTCTCCTCTATGACAGCCTGAGCCGGCGCCGGATTCTTGCGCCTTCTCGCGGGGTGGACCTCGCCAGCGGTCCAGAGGGCGCGCCGCTGGTCGAGGGCTTTACCAAAGGATTCATCTATGCCGACGCCTGGGTCGAGGATGCCCGGCTTGTGGTCCTCAATGCGCGGGCCGCCAGCGAGTGCGGCGCCCACGTGGCGACCCGCACCCGATGCACCGGGGCCGCGCGCGACGACGGATTTTGGCGAGTGACCCTAGAGGGCACGGATCAGGAGGGTGACGGGAACGCACGCGAGGTCACCGCCCGAGCGCTTGTAAATGCCGCCGGGCCATGGGTCATGGAGGTGTTGGCTCAGGCGAAGGTGAGACGCGGCTGGCGCCAGCGTCTGGTCAAAGGCAGCCATATCGTGGTGCCGCGCATGTATGATGGGCCCCACGCTTATGTCCTGCAACGGCCGGACAAGCGCATCGTCTTTGCCATTCCCTTCGAGGGCGATTACACCCTGATCGGCACGACGGATATCCCCTATTCGGGGGACCCGGCATTGGTGGCCATTAGCCCCGAAGAAACCGAATATCTCTGTGCGGCCGTGAACGAATATTTTCGTGCGCAAATCAGTGCCGCTGACGTGGTCTGGTCCTTTGCCGGCGTGCGCCCCCTGCTGGATGACGATGACCCCGACCCAGCGGCGATTACACGGGATTACATGCTGGATGTGCAAGGTGATGAGGGTGAGGCGCCACTGTTGTCGGTGGTAGGTGGAAAGATCACCACATATCGGGTGTTGGCGGAGGCGGCGCTGGACCTGCTCCGGCCCTGGTTGCCGGCCATGGGGCCGGCCTGGACGGCCGGGGCCAAGCTGCCGGGCGGGGACTTGCCGGCAGGCGGCTCCGACATGCTGGCGGACGAGCTCATGACCACCCATCCCTGGTTGCCGCCGGATCTCGCCCGGCGTTACGCCCGGAGTTACGGAACCAGAAGCGGAGAACTTCTCCGCGGCGCAGCCAAGATGGAGGACCTCGGGGTGGACCTTGGGGCGGGTCTGCACGAGCGCGAACTGGCTTACCTAATGGACGCCGAATGGGCCCAGACAGCCGCCGACGTGCTATGGCGGCGCACCAAACTGGGCCTTCGGTTTAGCGCGAGCGAACGCCAAAACCTCGCTCGGCGAATGGGCGAAGCCTGAGACAACTGCAAGCCATGCATTGCGCCCGGCCGCTCGTGGCTATACGCTTTCGTCTCAAGCCTAATTCACCGTCTTTAAAGCCTTACAAATCGAGAAAGGTTGGGCTGGCAGGACCGGCATCAACCGGGGAACTGGGCAAAATCAGGGAGATAATCATGTTGGCATTTATGAAAAACGCGCGCGCGCCCATGGTTGGCGTGGCGTCCGCCATGGCGATGGTTATAGCCGCCTGGGCGGCATCACCGGCGTCGGCGGCGTGTAAGAATCGCGGCAATCTGGATGTTCGCTATTGCGATGAGGACGGCGACCTTGTGGCCGACACGCCCAAGGATCCCAGCAAACTGCTGAACCCGTCGACCCTTGTGTTTTCCTACACGCCGGTTGAAGACCCAGCGGTCTATGAGAACGTCTTCACGGAGTTCATGGCCTATCTCGCCAAGAAAACCGGCAAGCGGGTCAAGTGGTATGGCGCGGAGTCCTATGCTGCACAGGTGGAAGCCATGCGTTCGGGCCGGCTGCATGTGGCAGGGATCTCTACGGGACCGACCGTGTTCGGCGTGAACCTCGCCGGCTACGTGCCCGTGGCCATCATGGGCAAGGCCGATGGCCGTTTCGGCTATAAGCTGCAGCTCATCACCCACAAGAGCACCAATATCAAAGCGGTCAAGGACCTAAAGGGCCGCAAGATCGCCCATGTGACGCCGTCGTCCAACTCCGGCAATCAGGCACCGCGGGCGCTGTTCAAGTCCATGGGGATAACACCGGACAAAGACTACAAAGTCACCTATTCGGGCAAGCATGACAATTCGATCATGGGCGTCGCCAATAAGGACTACGACGCCGCCCCGGTAGCCTCCAGCGTACTCGACCGCATGATCAACAAGGGACAATTGAAGCGTTCCGATGTGCGCATCATTTGGGAATCGAAGGCCTTTCCCACCACCTCCTATGGGTATGTCTACAATCTGCATCCCGATCTGCAGAAAAAGATACGCGAGGCTTTCCTGACTTTCGATTGGACCGGCACCGCTCTCAAGAAGGAGTTCGGAAAGCAGTCCGACCGCTTCATCCCCATCACCTTCAAAGACCATTGGCGCGACGTCCGCACCATTCAGGAACAGAACGGCGTGACTTATACCCGTGCCGCGCTGCAGGGGCTGAAAGTCAAGAAGAAGAAAAAGAAGAAAAAGAAGAAGTAGTCGTCGTACTTCAATCCTGACAGTCTCCAAGGGGTATTGCGGCCGAAGATGGCCGCAATACCCCCTGGCTTGGGGGTCCCATGCTGACCATAACTGATCTCGTCAAGGTCTATCCCACCGGCACAAAGGCACTGAACGGCGTCAATCTGACGATTTCCGAGCCCCAGGTCGTGGCGGTCATCGGGTCTTCCGGCGCCGGCAAGAGCACCCTGATCCGTTGCGTCAATCGGCTGGTGGAGCCGACCTCGGGAAAGATCATGCTCGACGACATGGATATCACCGCGCTGAACCGCAGGGGATTACGTGCGGCGCGGCGGCGCATGGGCATGATCTTCCAGGAATACAATCTGGTGGAACGCCTCACGGTAATGGAAAACGTGCTGTCGGGACGTCTCGGCTATGTCGGTTTCTGGCAGGCTTATCGCCGCCGCTACCCTCCCGAGGACGTGAGGGCCGCTTTCGAAATCCTGGATCGCGTAGAACTCTCCGGTTACCAGAACACCCGCGCGGATGCCCTGTCCGGCGGCCAACGCCAAAGGGTCGGCATCGCCCGGGCGCTGATGCAGAAACCCGACCTGCTTCTGGTGGACGAACCCACCGCCAGCCTGGACCCGCGCACCGGCCGCCAGATCATGCGGTTGATTTGCGAATTGGCCCATGAGCGCGGCACCCCCGCGTTGGTCAATATTCACGATGTCCAGCTGGCCCGGACGTTTTCCGATCGCGTCATCGGTTTGAGCGACGGCAAGATCGCGTTCGATGGACCGCCCGGCGAGCTCTCTGAAAAGGTGCTGACGATGATCTACGGTGAAGAGGATTGGAGCACCACAATCCGCGACGCCGAAGACAAGTCGGGCAAGCCTAAGGACGACAACGGTATTAGCCACGAGGCCGCCATCGGATGAGCGAAATTCCCACATGGGAGCCTTCGCGGCTGATCCGCAGGCCGATCCTCCGCTACGGTGTTTTTTCCCTGGTGGTCCTCTATGTCGCCACCACGCTTTTCACCATGGAAATCGACTGGCCCCGGGTCCTGACCGGTTTTTCCCGGGCCGGGGACATTCTGGCGCGCATGTTTCCCCCCAGCTTCAGCCGCTGGGAACTGCTGGCCAAGGGTGTCCTGGAGAGCGTGCAGATGGCGCTAGCCGCAAGTTTCTTCGGCATGCTTCTGGCGATTCCGCTTGGTCTCTGCGCGGCGGTGAACATCGCCCCCAAACCTGTCTATCTGGTGGCCCGCGCAATCCTCGCCCTGAGCCGCACCTTTCACGAGGTGATCATCGCGATCTTCTTCGTCAAGATTTTCGGTTTCGGGCCGCTTGCGGGGGTGCTGACCCTGATCGTCGCGTCAATGAGCTTCATAGGAAAGATGTTGGCCGAAGATGTCGAGAATATGAACATGGGCCAGGTCGAGGCGGTTCGTGCCACCGGTGCAAGCTTCCCCCGTCTCTTGATCTATGCCATCACGCCGCAGATGCTGCCGCGATATCTGGGCGTATCCATTTACCGGCTTGACGCCAATATCCGCCATTCGACCGTGGTGGGTATCGTCGGCGCCGGCGGCATCGGCCAGACCCTGGCGGCGTCGTTCTCCCGCTACGACTACGACTTTTCCCTGGCGATCCTGCTCACCATCATTTCGCTGGTCTTCCTTGGCGAGTTCTTCAGCAATTGGGTCAGGGGCCAGCTTCGATGAGCATGCGGGCCGAAGAAGACCATCCGGACGTTTGGCGCCGCTACAACCCGCGCCAGACACTGATAAATTATGCGTGGTACGTCGGCATCGTCTTCGTTGCCGTGTGGTCGGTGAGCAAGCTCGACATCCCCTGGTTCTACTTCCTCGATGCCCATGTCCAGGCGGCCGATCTGTTCGTCCGCATGTACCCACCCGATTGGGCCCATCTCGGCCGCATCACCGACCCGCTGATAGAGACCATCCATATCGCCACGCTGGGCACGGCCGTCACATTCGTCATTGCCTTCCCAATCGCGTTCCTGGCCGCGCGCAACACCAGCCCCAACGTCGCCACCTGGTTTGTCGGCCGGTTCATCCTGGTGACCTCGCGATCGGTCAACACGGTGGTATGGGGATTGATCTTCGTCGCCATGTTCGGGCCTGGCCCGGTGGCCGGCATCTGGGCGGTGGCGGCGCGTTCTATCGGCTTCGTCGGCAAGCTCATCGCCGAATCCATAGAGGAAATCGACGAAGGCACGGTCGCGGCCATTGAGGCCACCGGCGCGTCAAGATTGCAGGTCCTGCTGGTGGGTGTCGTGCCCCAGGTGCTGCCCGTTGTATTCGGTACCATCGTCTACCGCTGGGACATCAACATCCGCGAATCGACGGTATTGGGCTTTGTCGGCGCCGGCGGCATCGGCATCCAGCTCTATGCGTCCATAAACCAGTTCGCATGGCAGCAGGTCTCGGTGATGCTGATCGCCGTACTGGGCGTCGTATTGGTCAGTGAGTTCGTCTCCGCCGTCGTCCGTAAGCATATAACCTGACCGATCAACCCGGGCTGCCGCAGGATCCGCGATCAGCATTACAGGATTCGAAACATCATTCGGTGAACTTGGATCGCGATGCGGCAATATCCGCTATTGGCGATAAGCGGACACCGCGCGAACAGGTAATGAGGTCCGCGGACGGCACGATGGCCCCGGTCGCGGACGTCCCGCTATTCCGACTCCGCGCCTCAGTACGCGTATTCGCGGTAGATCGGGTCGACGTCGCCGTTCCAGCGGTCCCGGTAATTGGCGAGCTTGGCCTCTGCCGGGCTTTGGCCGCGCGCCAGGATCTCTACCAGGGTATCGAGGTGATGCACCTCATCGGACGGCCCGCCGGCCTCGGCCCGGGCACGCCGCTTAAGGCCGTCCCGTGCGATTGCCACCACCTCCTCGGCCAACGTTTTGAGCGGCCGGCCGCGGAATTCGGTCTTGAGCGCGTGCCTGGGCACATCGGCCCGGAGGTGCTCATGCTCGGCCGCCGTGAAGTCCGCCACCAGGCTTGCCACCTGGGATTGGGCCTCG
>JAHEKA010000456.1 GCA_024638585.1 Rhodospirillales bacterium | reverse complement strand
CTGAAGGACGGCGACCTGGTGGCCGATGTCAGCGACGCCATCGATCACCGCGACATCCGGGGCCCTCAGGGGACCATGGAAGAGCTGATCGGAAACTTCGATGCCCACAAGGACCGGATCCAGGAACTGGCCGACGGCGCCCCGGGCATTCCACTGGCCGACGTCGCTCTGCTGGCCCCGGTGCCGCGTCCGAGCCGCTGCCTCGCCGCCTTCGTCAATTACCTCGACAGCCCAGAGCGCACCGTCGACAAGCTGCCCAACGAGTTCTTCCACAAGGCCCCGGAACTGGTGGGCCCGGGCAGCCCTGTGGTGCTGCCCGACATGGACCAGGTGCCGATCTTCCAGCCCGAGGCGGAACTGGCCTACGTGATCGGCCGCCACGCCAAGAACGTGCCGGAAGCCCAGGCCATGGACTACGTTTTCGGCTACGTGCCGTTCTTCGACATCTCGGCTCGCGGCATGGTGCGCCGCAGCCAGTTCCTGCCCAAGGGCCAAGACACATTCGCGCCTTGCGGCCCGTGGATCACGACAGCGGACGAGATCGCCGACCCCCACAATCTGCAGGTCAAGTCCTGGGTCAATGATGAACCGCGCCAGGATTACAACACGCGTCACATGGCCCATTTCATTCCCGACCAGATCGCCTGGCTGACACGCTTCATCCAGCTTCAACCGGGCGACGTGATTGCCACCGGCACCTATCACGAAGGCCTCGGCCCCTTCAATCCGGGCGACACGTTGCATATCGAAATCGAGGGCCTGGGCCGGACGTCCTTCCCGGTCACCGGCGACGGCCCGCCCAAGATGGGCCCCTGGAATGCCGAAGCACGCAAGGCCGCCGCCGCCAAGCTGGAGCCCGGCCTCGCCATCACCCGGGTCTAGGAATTTGGCCCTTGATGGGGCGACACGGACTGAGAGGAGAACCCGACATGGACGCATCGACCGACGGCATCGTCGCCCGCAACGTGCGGCAAATCAGCCACCTGGATATCCCAGGCGGCGGCCAAATCGTGGTGCAGGACAATCTGGCCTTCGTCGGCCATATGGACCCGCCCAACGGCACCTCGATCATCGACATCTCGGATATCGAGAACCCCAAGGTGCTCAGCACCATACCGATCGAGCCGGGCAACCATTCGCACAAGGTGCGGGTGTCGGGCAACGTGATGCTGATCAACAACGAGAATCACACAAGGCACCTCAAGGCCGCGGGCGAAGCGCTGCCCAAGAAGCGCGCCGAGCTCGAGGCCGAGCTGGGCCGCGCGCCAACCGACGCGGAACTCGCCGCCGCCTTCAACTACCGGGCCGAGGACCTGCCCGCCATGGAGAATGCCGCCAGCGCGGTATACGATTCCGGCGGCGTGCGCATCTTCGACATCTCCGACCCCGCGAACCCGAAAGAGACCAGTTTCTTCAAGACCCATGGCAACGGCGTCCACCGCTTCGATTTCGACGGACACTACGCCTACATCTCGACCCGGGTGGAGGGCTATCAGGCCAACATCGTCATGATCGTCGACGTCTCCGACCCGGCCAACCCGAAGGAGGTCTCGCGCTGGGGACTGCCCGGCCAGTGGATCGCCGGCGGTGAGGAGCCGTACTGGGGGAACCTGCGCTTCGAATGCCACCACCCGCTGCGTTTCGGCGATCGGCTCTATGTCAGCTACCACGCCGCCGGGATGGTGATCCTCGACATCTCCGACATCAAGAACCCGAAGATGCTGAGCCATTACAACTACCACCCGCCGTTCCGCCCTTCGACCCACACCTATACCCGCATGCCCTTCCCCATCGGCGGCAAGGACATCGCCGTGGTGGTGGACGAGCAGCCGGGCCGGCCGCGGCCGGGCCAGGTGCCGGCCTTCATGTGGATCTTCGACGTCACCGACGAAACCGATCCCAAGCCGCTGTCGTCCTACTCAATGGCGGAAGAGGGCACGCCCTATCGCCAAGGCGACCTGCTGCCGCGTGTGGCCCGCTTCGGCGCCCATCAATGTCATGAGCGCATGCGCGACAGCCTGGTCTACATCGCCTGGTTCCGGGGCGGGTTGAGGGTGGTGGACATCGCCAATCCGTCGCTGCCGGAGGAGGTGGGATACTTCATCCCGACGCCCGCCGAGGGCACGCCTACGGTGCAGTCCAACGACGTCTTCGTGGATGATGCGGGGCGCATCTTCCTGCTCGACCGCTTCAAGGGGCTCGATATCCTGGAATACACCGGCCCTGCCGCCGGCGCCACCGGCCCGACCTGAGGACGGCACGGCCCCGGCGATTTTTCGGGCTCGCCCTTCGGAACAAGCGAACGGCGCCGGACCCGTCAGGGTCCGGCGCCGCTTTACGTCTTGAAGGCCGGCCTTTGCGGGCCGCGGCCCGATGCTAGCGCAGACGGCAGGCCCGGCGGCCGGACACGGAGCGCGCCGTGCGGCGGTAACCACGCGGGCAGCGCCAGCATTGGCCGCCCTTCCGGGGATCGAAGAACTGCCCCCGGCGGCAACCGAACTTGGTGACGTATTTTGCGCGGGTAAACTGCCTGGCGATATTCCGCAGGCAGGCCCGATTGGAATTGATATGGCTGCCGGAGCGCTTGAACCCCTTGGGGCAGCGCCAGCAGTTCCCGCCGCGCCAGGCGTCCCAGAAAAAGGGCCTCTTGCACTGCCAGGCCAGACTAGTCTTCCTGCCGCGTTTTGCCGAAGCCCTCCGCGTCCGGGCGGGCACCACGCAGGCGCGCTTGCCGGTCACGCGAAACGCCGTGCGGCGCTTGCCCTGACAGGACCAGCACTGCCCGCCCTTACGCGGATCGAAGAACGAGCCTTTGGGGCAAAACGCCTGACTGCGGTAAATCGCGCGCCTGAACAGGGGAGCGGCACTGGGGGGAGGCGGGGGCGGCGGTTCGTAGCCACCACCCGGCGGCTCGCTTGGCGGCGGCGGCCGATGGCCGGTGGGACAACCCGCCAGGACGAGGATGATCAGAAGCGCGAAGACGGAAAAGGCGCGCTGAACGATCCTTGACCGCGTGTTTCCATGTTCCATTTTA
>JAHEKA010000455.1 GCA_024638585.1 Rhodospirillales bacterium | reverse complement strand
CCTCTTGGGAGGTCTGCGGCGGGGGGCAGGCAATAGAAAAATTGGCTAGCAAGGGAGCCGACATGTCTACTCAATTCAAGGTCATTCTTGCCGCGGTGCTCGCCGTCATCGTGGCGGCCGGGGCCTATGTCTACTTCCAAAAGGAGGCGGAGACCGGGGACACCATCGTTCTCGGCGCCGCGATCAGCCTCACCGGGAAGTATTCCACCAACGGCAAGCATACTCAGAACGGGTATGACCTGGCGGTGTCGCGCATCAACGAGCGCGGCGGCGTCAAGATCGGCGGCAAAGCCTATAAGCTCCAGATCAAGTTTTACGATGATGAATCGACCCCCGCCCGCGGCGCGCAGCTGGCCGAACGCCTGATCAAGCAAGACGGCGTCAAATACCTGCTTGGACCCTATTCGTCGGGCCTGACCAAGGCGATTGCGCCGGTCACCGAGAAATACAAAGTTCCCATGGTCGAAGGCAACGGCGCCTCCAAGTCCCTGTTCACCAAGGGCTACAAATATCTGTTCGCGGTCCTGTCCACGACCGAGTTCTACCTCAAGGAAGCGGTCAACCTGGCGGCGGAGCAGGCCAAGAAGTCCGGCCGCGATCCCAAGACCCTGAGCATCGCCATGGCATTCGAGAACGATCCGTTCTCCCAGGACATCCGCCTGGGCGTCATGGAAGACGCCAAGCGATATGGCATGAAGATCGTCATCGACGACAAGCTGCCGCCGGAACTGAACGACATGGCCGCCACCCTGGCCAAGGTCAAGGCACTGAAACCCGACGTGCTGGTGGTCTCGGGCCATGCCAAGGGCGCGGCCCTGGCGGTCCGCCAGGTCGCCGACATGAAGGTGAACGTGCCGATGCTGGCCATCACCCATTGCGATTCCGCCAAGGTCATCCAGAAATTCAAGGACAAGGCGAATTACACGCTGTGCGCCTCCCAGTGGGATCGGGGGCTGAGCTACCGGGACGGATGGTTCGGCACGGCGGAGGAATATGCCCAGGCCTACGAAAAGGTCTTCAACGAAGCGCCGCCCTATCAGGCGGCGGAATCGACCGCCGCGGTTCTGACCTTCGTCGATGCGTTCCAGAGGGCGGGATCCTTGGATCCCGAGAAGATCCGGACGGCGCTGACGGCCACCAACATGCAAACCTTCTACGGCAACATCAAATTCGATTCGACCGGCAAGAACATCGCCAAGCCCATGGTCCTGTACCAAATACAGGACCAGAAATACAAAGTCGTGGCGCCCACCAAATGGGCCACCTCGAAGATCGTGCATCCCACACCAAGCTGGGACAAACGCTGATCATCATCAGGAGAAACGGGCCGTCCCGTCGGTGGGACGGCCCGACTTCCGGTGCCGCGGCATGATGCAGCGCCGGACGTAGCGATGGACAGTCTCCTTATCCTTTTCAACCAACCGACGGTCTTGCTCCAGATCGTCGTCGACGGCGTCCTGGTGGGTGCCGTCCTGGCCATCGCCGCCTACGGCATGGCGCTGGTCTGGGGCGTGATGAAGATCATCAACATCGTCCAGGGCGAGTTCGTCATGCTGGGCGGCTATGTCGCCTTGGCCTTCGCCGATGCGGGGCTTTCGCCGCTCTGGGGCGTGCCCACGGCGGCGCTGATCCTTTTTGCCGTGGGCTGGTCGCTTTACCGCCTGGTGATATTCCGGGTGGTGGACCGGGACCTGTTCATCTCGATCCTTGCCACCTTCGGCCTGTCCATCCTGCTCCAGCAACTGGCCAACCAGGTCTTCACCGCCGACGTGCGCACCGCGGAATCGGGCCTGGTGTCGCGCACATTACTGGACGGCAAGCTGGTCATCGCCGAGGTCAAGATCATCGCCGTCGTCTTCGCCGCCCTGATCGGCCTCGCCCTTTGGGCCTTCCTCAAGCGATCGCGCCTCGGCCAGGCGATCCGCGCCACCGCGCAGAACGCCCGGGCGGCCCGCATCATGGGCATCAACACCGATCACGTCTACGCCATGACCTACGGGCTGAATGCCGCCATCTGCGGCACCGCGGGCGCCCTGGTGGCGATGACCTGGGTGGTGCATCCCTATCTCGGCCTGCCCTACACGATCCGCTCCTTCATGATCGTCGTGGTGGCCGGCCTGGGCAATCTGCCCGGCGTGATCGTGGCCGCGCTGGGCCTGGGCACGGCCGAGAATTTCGCCGGGTTCCTGTTGGGGGCCGAATACCAGATCGCCTTCATCTTCTGCCTGCTGGTGGCCATTCTGGTCTGGCGCAGTCGGCGCCTGGCGCGCCAGCGCCGCTACCTCGAATAGGGCCGTCATGAGCCGCGCCGAAAAACTGATCCTCTGGACCCTCGGCCTCACCGCCTCGGTGCTCGCGCCCTTCTTTTTCCCCGCCGTCATCACCCAACTGACCTTTCTCTGGCTGATGATCCTGTTTGCGCTGACCTGGGACATCATGGGCGGGCAGATGGGCTACAACTCGTTCGGCAATATCTTCTTTTTCGGCGTCGGTGCCTATGCCTGCGCCGTGATCCAGCGCGACAGCGGGCTCGGCTGGCACCTGGCGTTCTTCATCGGGATGGGCGCAGCCGCCCTGCTCAGTGTCGCCGCCGCCGCCGTGCTCGGCTCCGGTATTCTCGGCCTGCGCGGCCAGTATTTCGCCATCGGCTCGCTGGGGCTCGGCATCGCCGGCGGCGAGGTGGCGGCGGGCTGGGACTATATCGGCGCGGGCTCGGGTCTGTCGCCGCCGCTTTATCCGGGGGCACTGGGCGACCGCGAATATTTCTTCTATTTCCTCTTCCTCGCCCTGGCGCTTGTCTGTTTCCTCACCCTTCGGCGGGTCTATGGCGGACGATTCGGCCTCGCCATCAACGCCATCCGCGACGATGAGGACAAGGCCGAGGCCATGGGGCTCCGCACCACCCGCTACAAGACCGTCGCCTGGTGCATTTCCGCTTTCTTCGTCGGCATGGCCGGCGCCGGGGCGGGCAACCTGATCGGCTTCATCGATCCCCGGGATGTCGCCTTCGCCGGCGTGACCTTCGGCGTGTGGATGGT
>JAHEKA010000454.1 GCA_024638585.1 Rhodospirillales bacterium | reverse complement strand
AAGGCCCCGTCCCGCGAACCACAGGGGGTCCCAGAATTTCACCAGATTATTGAGGTCCCGCTCCAAGGCTGCCGGGTTCCGGAAGGCGATCTTCTTGCCGACGATCTGGTCGGGGAAGGACAGGAATTCCTTGCGCTGCAAGTCCTTGTGGACGGGCGGCGCGAAATTGGCCGCGTACTGGGAAATCTGGCCTTCTCGGGACAGGAACCAGTTCACGAACATCATGGCCGAGTTCTTCTTCTTGGTGCCCTTGATGACCACCATTTCCGAAATCGCGAGCGGCACCGGTTCCGGGCAGTGCCAGCCGATCGGCGCGCCCTTCTTGACCTGTTGTTGGACCCGATAGGCGGCCGAGGGCATCGAAGCATCGAATTCCCCTGCGATGGCGAGCCCGATCAGAGCATTCATGCCTTCCTTGCGCAGCTGTGGCTTGACGATGTTAAAGAGCTTGCGCGAATAATCCTTGGTCCAGTCCTCGCCCTTGACGCCCCACAGCGCGATCAGCCACAGGTTGGGGCGATTGCCCATGCCGATCTTCTTGCCGTGCCAGCGGGTATTGGTGATCAGGTCTTCCCATTTCTTGGGCAGGTCCTTCTTCTTCACCTGATTGGTGTTATAGGACATGCACCAGTAGCGCAGCCTTTGGCCGACCCATAGCCCCTTGGGGTCCTTCATGCCGACGGGAACGTTTTTCCAGTTGGGAACTCCGGAAATGTCCTCCAGCGCGCCCACCTTGCGGAACACGTTGACCTTGGCGCCGATGCCGGAAATCACATCGGAAATCACGCGGCCGGTCTGAAACGCCAACAGCGGCTTGATCACCCGGTCGTGGCGGGTGGCCCGGGAATAGCGGATCTTGATGTAGGGATAGCGTTCCCGGAAGGGGGCCGCGAGTTTTTCGAACTGTAATTCGTCCCAGGTCGCCCCGATGCGAAGCTCGTCTTCCTTTTTCGCGCCTTCGATCCAGGCCGCGGGCATGGAGGTTTCCTTGTCCACGTCGCCCAGGATGGAAGCATCCAGCTTCAGCTGCTTCAGCATCTCCTGGGTGGCCTTGGGAAGGTCGGCGGCAAAGCTCGGCTGTGCCGTGCCGACGGTCAGCGCCATCGCCGCGGCGACGGGCCAGCCCAAGTGTTTGAAAGCGGAAATCGGTGTCATCTTGCTCTCCCTGTCATCTGTTCTTTGACGAAACTATGCCCCAAACCCGGGTCCATGTCTCTAGGCTCGCGCGGCTCTCCGCCAGAGACGGCAAGCCCGTGTGCTCGTGTGCCGAGCCGCCGGGCGCCGTCCGCGGTCACCACCACGGTATCGCCCCAGGTGCAGATCGAAGAACCGTCTGCGGTTAGGACGGAAGGCTTGTAAACGAAGGTCATGTTCTGCTTCAGCCGATAGGCGAGCTGCTTTGGGTCGCGCGCGGCACCGGTGATGATCGGCCCATCGTCGCCCGCGCCCTTGCCGTGCATGGTCAGCTTGGCGGTGGCTCCGGCGGCGGGGCCGGCGGCGGGGGCCGCGCGTTTCACGGTTTCCTGGGTCAGCTCCGAAAGCGCTCCCAGGTTGGTGCCGGGCTTGATGTCCGCCAGGACGGTGTCGAACACCTCGCGCTGGACCTTGATCAATTCCTCGTGCACCGGGTCGGCGCGTTCGACGAAAACCGGCTGCACGCACTGCGCCTGATATCCGATCCAGCAGGCTTCGAGCTCATTGATGATCAGGTCGCCGACTTCCAGCGTCCGGAAAGTGGGCCGGGTCAAGGTGCGCACGACATTGGGACCGGAGATCCAATTGCAGTGGATCGGTGCTTCGGAGCCGTTCCTGAGCAAGCCATATTGGGCGGCGGCCCAAACCTCCCAGTCGACCGCTCCGGCGCGGGCGGCCTCGATCTCGGCTTCGTAGCCCTTCTCGATGATCGCCACCGCGTGGGCGAGGCACTGCACCTCTTCGTCGCTTTTCACGTCGCGGACCGCCGCCATGACCCCGGTCGCGTCGATGATTTCGGCATCGGGGAAGGCCTCGCGCACCTGCAACCAGGTGCCGTGCAGGATCAGGCCTTCGGCCGAGCGCGTGCCGCCGATCTCCCCCAGGCCGCTGATGCCGATCCGCCCCTTTTCCAGGCCCAGTTCGCGAATCCGTTCGACCATCACGCGGCCGTAATTGCGCCGGGCCTCGCGCACGTCGGTGGTCCAATCCTGGATATCGGGCATCCAGCGCGGCTGGGCCGAGGTGGCGATCGCGGTCACCTTGCCCTCCATGGGGAACACCGCGGCGATGTCGGCATCACCGCCGCCGCCGCAATGGGTGAGGTAGCGGGAGTCGGCCTGATAATCCATGGAATGGCCGGTATTCTGAGGCGCCAGGATGACGTCGAGCCCGTGGGCGGCCATCTCGGCGCGGACCGCGGCCCAGCGCCGATCGCGCTCGGTGCGGGAAAAACGTGGCAGGGGATAGGGCGCGGCGGTGTTCACGGTCTTAGGCCCCCGCCTCAGCCGGTGCGCAGAACTCGAAGAAGTTGCCGCACGGATCGCGGAAATAGAGCGATGCGGCAAGTGGTGCGCCGTTGCCGTGGTTTACCGGCCCTTCGATGGCGGCCCCCGCGCCCGCGAGCTTTTCCGCCCAGCCGTCCAGTGCCGCCCGGTCCACCTTGATCCCGGTGCGCGGCGTGCCTCGTGTCGTGCCCGGCGCCGGTTCCTGGCAATGGCGGGTGGCGAGGAAGATGCCGATGACCCCGTCTTCCAGGCGTAAGAAGATTTGCATGTTGGGCCGGGCGACCTCGCGGCTTTGGCCCGGCTCGGCACCGGGAATGTCGCGGTAGCGCTGGTCCAGGCGGCGGGTGCCAGGCGCCATGTCTTCCTTGCCTTCGGCCCAGTCCCGGGCGCGCACGTAATCGGCGGTGTTCCACCCGACCCTGTGGTCGACCGTGAATCCCAGTCGGTCGATGAAGAATTCCTCCTCCCATTCGATGTCGGAAGCCTGGACGCCGGCGTGGTCGATGCCGGCGATGCCGTCGGCCTGCCACGAACCCCAGATGAGCTGTACCCGGTTGCCGAAA
>JAHEKA010000453.1 GCA_024638585.1 Rhodospirillales bacterium | reverse complement strand
GGATGCGCAGGCCCGCCGCGAACCAGGTGACGAAGGCGACATTGTCTTCGTCGACGATTTCGCGGAACTGATGCGCCCCGAAGCGGATGCCGACGCCGTGATAGGGCGAGACCTCCTCGGCGACCTCATAGGTGTGAATGAGCTTCATGTCCATGGGATCGGTGACGTCGAAGACGTAGAGCGGCGCGTGCGGCTTGCCCTCGTCGCCGTGACGGTTGGAGCGCTCCTCGTCGGTGGCGATGGCGATCTCCCGCCCGCCGATCGGATGAGGGATCTTCAGGAGCGTGTGGCTCGGTTCCACCGCCGGGGGATGGACGTCATAAAGGCACAGCGTCTTGGGATTGCGGATGTCGCTGATGTCGACGATGCCGTAGCCCGATCCCCAGCAACCGGCATACATCTTGTCGCCGCAGCGCAGGGCATGATGCAACCGGTGTTCCGTGCCAAGCGGATGGGGTTCTTCCCCGGCCGCAACGTTCTGGCCCGGCATCCACCATTGGGACACCTTGTCGGGATTGGCCGGATCGGAAAAGTCGTATATCTCCAAGATGTTGCCGACGAAACCCTCGGCCTCGGTCGACAGGTAGAGGTAGTTTTCGTCCATGTCGAAGCGGTGCACACCCTTGCCATGGGTCTTGAGGAACCGGATCAGCTTGGGGTTGGCCCTATCCTTGATGTCGTAGATGCGCACGCCGCCGTCGTCATATTGCTGTTCCGTCACCGGGCGCTCTTCGCTGTTGACCACCATGAGGTCGCCCACCACGCGCACCTTGTGGGAATGGGACTGCTTGTTCTCCAGCATGATGGTCGTCAGCATCTTCGGGTTGCGCGGGTCGGAGATATCGAGGATGGATGTCCCCTCCGGCCCGTACATGTAGCCCAGATAGGCGTAGTTGCCGTCGATGGTGACCTGGCCGGCGCCGCCCAATTCCATGCGGCAGAGATGCTTGACGTTGGGCGAGCCCATCGGGCCCTGTTGATCGTCCATCAGTGGCAATGCTTCCGACATCGTTTCCTCCCTTGCGCGTCGTCCGGTTTGGAGCCCTTCGGACCGTGCGGCCTTGGCTCCCATTCGGCTAACCTTCGCGGGCCTGGGCGCGCAAGTCAATGGGTTGATGAGGGGATGACTCGGGAGAGGGTAAACAACAAAGATCAACCGTTGTATTCGGCCGGGCGGTGTGGAACCTTTGGCAGGTGGCATCGGCGCGAGGGCCGGAAGAACCGCTTGAAATCAACCGGCAGGGCGCGAAAGGGCCTGGTGCCGGACTTGGGAGAGGCAAGATGCCGGGAAAGGGCGCGATTCAGACCAAGGGGATCCTCCATTTCACCATATCGGTGCGCGATCACATCAAGGCGGCCGAATACTATGCGGACCTGCTGGGCTGCGAGGTGGAACGGACCAGCGACCATTTCGCGTTCATGCGCTGCGGCGACGACCATTTCGTGCTGTCGAAGATGCCCAATCACGTCAATCCCAACCCGCCGGGCGGCACCTGGTTTCACCACGCTTTCGTGGTCGATGCGGCCGAATTCGATCACGCGATGGACGTGATCAAGGACCGCAATATCGAGGTTCTGAAGTACGAGGAAACCGGCCACAGGAGTTTCCCCGGCCGCCACGTCTATTTCCACGATCCCGATGGCAACGGTGTCGAGATCATCGATCCCCGCCCGCCGGGTGATTGAGGGCCCCGCGTCCCCCATCGCATGGCGGCGCGGTGAAACAGCCGGTGCGGTTGAAGGGATTCATGTGTTAAATTTGAATTCGAGGCTTCAGTTGAAAGGGAGAAAATCAATGCGAAGGATCACGACCTGCCTTGCCGTGGCGATCGGCGCGGGACTCGTTTTGGGAAGCGCCGTCCCGGCCAAGGCCGATGCGGTGACCGATTTTTACAAGGGCAAACGGCTTAAATTCCTGATCGGGTTCGGCACCGGCGGCGGTTACAATCTCTATTCCCGCCATGTCGCGCGCCACATGGGCCGCCACATCCCGGGAAGCCCAAGGTTCATCGCCCAAAACATGCCCGGCGCGGGATCTATCCGTCTGACCAACTACCTCTACAACAAGGCGCCGAGGGACGGCACCCAGATGGGCATGGTCAGCCAGGCGATGCCGCTCTCGCAGTTGCTGAAATACAAGGGATTCAAGGCCGATCTCAGCAAGTTCAACTGGATCGGCAATGCCTCGGTCTCCAACGGTGTGACCTCGGCCTGGCACGCCAAGCCGTTCAAGACCATCGATGACGTGAAGAAGAACGAAATGGTGGTCCCGGCATCGGGCGGACGCTCGACCTCGACCATCATCCCGCGCGTCCTCAACGCCATCCTTGGCACCAAGTTCAAGATCATCCAGGGGTTCAACGGCGCCGGACAGATGAACCTCGCCATTGAACGCGGCGAGGTCGACGGCCGGGCCTCCAACACGATGGCCAGCTGGCATGCCACGGCGCCCGACTGGATGGAGAAGAAGCGGCTGGTTCACCTGGTGCAGTTCGGGTTGAAATCGGACCCCAGGATCACCCATGTGCCTCTGGCCCACACCCTGACCACGAACAAGGATGATCAAGCGGTTCTGAAGATCCTTTCGTCCCTGCCGGCGATTGGCCGGCCCATCGCCGCGCCTCCCGGCGTGCCGGCGGATCGGGTGAAGGCGCTGCGCGCGGCCTTCGATGCCACCATGAAGGACAAGGCCTATATCGCCGAGGCCAAGAAGCTCAAGATGGAGCTCAATCCCATGGGCGGTGCAGAGCTGACGCAAGTGATCTCCAAGGTCATGGCGACGCCCCAGTCGGTGGTCGACAAGTTCAAGATCGCGGTCAAGTACGGCAAGACCTACAAGTGCAAGGACGTGATGAAAGACCTGACGCGCTGCAGGAAAGCCAAGAAGAAAAAGAAAAAGAAGAAATCGAGCTGAGCGGTCCAGCCGCTTTTGCCAGATTGACGCCGTCGCCGGGTCCCGCGCTGGGGCCCGGCCGCGGTGTGGAGGAAACCCCCTGACGGGCCCATAGGGCCTGGTCCCGAACGCAAGGACCGGGCGCGTTCG
>JAHEKA010000452.1 GCA_024638585.1 Rhodospirillales bacterium | reverse complement strand
ACACCACCTACTGGGTGGTGCTGTTCTGGCTGGTGCTGACCGGGATCGGGCACAGCGTTTTCCACCCCGCCGATTACGCCATCCTCGTTTCTTCCATCAATCCGATGCGCATGGGCCGGGCGTTCTCCATCCACACCTTCTTCGGCCACCTGGGATCGGCCATAGCGCCCGCGACCATCCTCATGCTCGCGGCCTTGACGGATTGGAAGCTGGCCCTGGTGATCGCCGGTCTGATCGGCATCCTCACCATGTTTGCCATGACCAGCCAGTGGAACAGCCTGAGTGACGACGCCATCAAGTCCAGCAAGAATGAATCCGACCCCGCCACCGGCACCGATGGCGAGGCCACGGCCGATGGGGCCAAGGACGGGCTCGCGCTGCTGTTCTCCGCCCCCATGCTGCTGTTCTTCCTGTTCTTCGCCGCGTTGGCCATGACCGCGTCAGGGGTCCAGGCCTTCCTGGTTGTGGGCTTGGTGGGCCTGGAGATCGCCACCTTGGAGATCGCGGGTTACGCCCTGACTGCGTACCTGTTCGCCAGTGCCGCCGGTATCCTGGTGGGCGGCGAGATTTCCGACCGCACCGACCGCCACGACCTGATCGCGATGACCGCCTTCGTCATCACCGGCGCGATCATGCTGTCCCTCACGGTGTTCAACCCCGGCACGGTCCTGTTGTGCCTGGTGATGGTCATCGCCGGCCTGAGCCAGGGCATCATCCGCCCGGCGCGCGACATGATGGTCCGCGCCGCCTCGCCCAAGGGATCGACCGGCAAGGTCTTCGGCTTCGTCTCCGCCGGCATCGCCGCGGGTGGCGCCGTCGCACCGACGTTGTTCGGCTTCATCATGGATCTCGGCGATCCCGTCTGGATCTTCTACCTGATCGCCGTTTTCATGGTGATCGCCATGTTCTCTGTCGTTATTCCGAAGACTAAGCACCGCTAACCCCGGCGCAGGCACTGGATCGCCTGCCCGATAAGGACTCAATTGCCTGCCGCCGCTCCAGATCGTTTCGCGGGCCAGGCCCAGGGAGATTTCGATGTCAAAGCTTGAACTCAGCCTCGCCATTTCCGATTACGACCACACCCGGGAGGTCGGCACCGAGCGCGTCCCGGTCGAGGGAATCAATGTCAATATGCTCGATTACGAAGTGGAGGAGATCTTCTACCGCTTCACCCTGCATCGCGATTTCGACGTCTCGGAAATGTCGATGGCCAAGTTCGTCGCCCAGGTGGCGGGCGACCGCCCCGATATCCTGGGCCTGCCGGTCTTCCCCTCCCGGGTGTTCCGGCTGTCCAACATTTACGTCAATACCGATGCCGGTATCGAGAAGCCCGAAGACCTGCGCGGCAAGCGAATCGGTACCCCGGAATGGGCACAAACCGCCTCGGTCTATACCCGGGGCTGGCTGACCGACCATGTCGGGATCCCGCTCAAGGACGTCGATTGGCGCCAGGCCGGGGTCAACCAGCCGGGGCGCGTGGAAAAGGTGACTCTGAACCTGCCCGACGGCGTCAAACTCACACCGGAGCCGGAGAAATCCATCGGCGGCATGCTGGCCTCCGGCGAACTGGACGCCGCCTTTTCCGCCCATGCACCGGATCTCTACCGCGAGAACCATCCCAAGATCCGCCGCCTGTTCGAGGATTATCAAACCGCGGAGCAGGCCTATTACGAGCAGACCAAGGTCTTCCCCATCATGCACGTGATCGCCGTGCGCAAGGAGATCTTGGATAAGGATCCCTGGGTGGCAGGCAACCTGTTCACCGCGTTCAAGACCGCGCTGGACCGTTCAATCGAGCGGCTGGAGGAAATCACCGCGTCGCGCGTGCCGCTGCCCTGGGCCACCCATTTCACCTCCGAACAACAGAAATTGCTGGGCGCCGATTACTTTCCCTACGGCATCGAACCCAACCGGGTGACGCTGGAAGCGTTCCTGAAATGGACCTTTGAACAGGGCATCACCCAGCGCCACCTCGCGCCCGAGGACCTGTTTCCCGAATCCCTGCAAGGCGAATTCAAGATCTGAGCGGGCGAACGGCCCGGCGATCCGGATCGTTTTGGAGAGGCACAGGACGGCCGATCGGACCCACGCGGAGGGGTACCCAAGCCCGGCCAAATGGAGATCGAAAAGCACCCCCCGCCGCGCGGTGCGGTGATCACCGGCGGCGGGGGAAACCTAAACGGTTCTTAGGGGCAGACCCGGCTGATCGGCGCTACACGCCTTTCAGAATTTGGCCCTCTAATTTGGCTTCCTCAAGCGCCTTCTGGTTGCCCAGCTGCTGCACCTCTTCGTTGACCAGCTCGGCCCCAGCGCCGCATTCCATGGTCTCCAGGAAGTCCCAACTCTTCATCCAGTCGAAGGTGCGCTGCAATTCATCTTCGGGAATTGGCGCCGGGTCGACCAGCAACAGGCGGGACGGCTTGAGGTCCCTGACCTCGAGCTTGGCCATCCCCTCCGGATCGAGTTTCTTATAGTAGTCGATGAAGTAGTGCATATAGGCCCACTTATCCGCATTGATGCGGCGCACCGCCTCGCGCACCGCGCGATTAAAGGCGCTGTAGGTCTCGGCATCGACCCGGTCGGAGGCGACCTCGGTACCGTGATGGAAACACCCGATCACCTCCCGGCAACCGGTTTTTTCGGCGAGCGTGATGTAGGGCTCCGTCAGGGTCGTGGCATCGACGGTCCCATCCATAAGCATCTTATAGCGGTAGTTAGAGCCATTGGGCACACGGCCAAGCTTGATCAGATCGCGCGGCACGAAGCCTTCCAGCATCTGCAGCGTCAGATAGTGGGTGCCGGAAAACATCGGTACGCCGATTTGGCGATTGGCGAATTGCTGCGGCGTCTGCACCGGCGAATCGTCGCGCACCACCAGCGCCGCATAGGTCACGATTGAGCGGCGGCCGATCTGGCGGCTCTCGACCTTGGTGCCTTCGACCCGCGAATAGTTGCCCCATTCACAGGCGTTGTAGAGGTCGGCCTTTCCCTGCTCCATCATCTTGCCGTGGCTGGCGAAACGCGGGGCATCCTTGTGATCGGTAATATGAAGCT
>JAHEKA010000451.1 GCA_024638585.1 Rhodospirillales bacterium | reverse complement strand
TGAGGCGCATGACCGGCTGCCAGAAGAGCCGGAGATAACGGCCCGATGGCGTCCCCGGCCCCACGGGTTCCAAATCCGCGAGGGTGAGCCTCTTGCTCCCGGCCACGGCGCGTCCCTTATTCCGCCCCCGGAGCCTGCGCCGCAACAGGGGCTGCATCCAGGAAAGGCACATCGGGCACCTGCCAGTCGGTCAGAGGACGGCCCGCCACCAGGGCATTGACCTCCCGCAGCCAAAGCCGGCGCAGGAGTATAGTGCGGTGCTCGCTGGGACCGATGTTTTCCCTGCTGCGATCCTTCAATGACCCCTGGCCCACCTGGGTGACGTAATCCTCGATGGTGAAGCTGGTATAGGCCGTCATCTCGTCGGGCAGATCTTCGAGCGTCATCTCGCCGGCCAGGATCCTTTCCGCCAGATCCCAACGGTCCTCTGCCTCCTCTTCCTGGGTGGAACGGGCGGCGGCGTAGCGCTCGGCCTCCGCCCCTTCGACCGGCGCCACGGTAACGTCGAACGCCGCATGGGAGGTGTCGTTGATGGGCACGACCCAGGCCGCCTTGGTCTCCCATAGGCCGCTCGCCTCGAAACCCGGGGCGCGGCTGCGCTGAAAGAACAGCCTGGTGTTGGGCATGAACCAATGAGTATTGCGGGCGGGGCCGAGGGCGTTCTGGGCGCTGGCCTGCGCACCGGAAACCGTCCCCAACGAGCTGGTCATGTCCCCCTGATCGCCCTTCACGGTGCGAATCCCGCGCCACCCATAAACCGTTTCTTCCACCTCCTCGTGGCGGACCACCAGGATATCCCTACGGTTCTTACGCAGGGCCGTCGCCCGGTGCACCCAGGCGCGGTGGCCATGGTCATTGTCGAACTTGTTCCAATAGGTGCAGGGCAGCACCTCAGGCGGGTCGGTGGTCACCACCCCGGGACGGTCGAGATCGGGGTAGTGGCGAAAGGGCGGGGCCTCGCCTTCTCCCAGATAGGCAAAGATGAGGCCGAGATACTCCCGCGTCGGATGGGACGCCATCTTGATCTTGTCCGAGAACGGCCTGTCTTCGTTGGGCTGCTCGAGGCATTGGCCCGCACCATCGAACCGCCAACCATGATAGCGGCAGCGCAGATCGTCCCCTTCCACCCAGCCGAGGCTGAGCGGCGTGCCGCGATGGGGGCAGGCGTAGGCAACCACGTGGGGCGTGCCGTCTTCGCCGCGATAGATCGTGAATTTTTCTCCCAGCACCTCGAGCGGCCGGGCGCGCCCCGCGGGTAGATCCTTGGCCCGCATCACCGGATGCCAGAACAGCCTGAGATACCGCCCTGCCGGCGTGCCGGGGCCGACCGGCTCCAACTCCGCAAGCTCCAATGCACGTGACCCTGCCATTGTACGCCTCCCACATTGGTTTTTTTGAAGCCTACGCGTCCAGGGCAGAAGCGGCAAGAGGAGGGCCGGCGCCGGCCGAACCCGTTGCTGCTAGCGTTCGACCACCGCGTCCATCTGCTCCATCAGGTCGAGCACATCCGCAAGCTCGGCGGCCTGTTCCCCGCCCTCCATCAGGTACTCGAAGACCTCGGCGATATCGTAAACGCCAAAACCGCCGGTCACCGCCTCGTTATAGGCCCCGCCCATGGCGTCCAGCAGCGGGTAGCGGCCGCCCAACGCTTCCGCCAGCTTGCCGAGGCGGTCGATCTGGCGCACCCGGTTGGCCATCCCCCGGTTGGGAACCTCGCCCTTGGCGTGGCGCGCCTTCGTCTCCCGGCGTTTGTCCGAATCATAATCCTCATAGTCGCGGTCGACCATCAGCGCGCCGCGGCTTTCCAGCATGACCGAGGTCGCATTGGAGCCCTTGATCGCCTCGAACATCGCGGCGCGGTCGAGACCGGCGCGGGTGGCCAACTCGAACGCCTCCGCCGCGGCCAGGGTATGGACGGCAACCAGGTAGAGCGCCACGAACTTGGCAAGCCGGCCCGCCCCGAACGGTCCGACCCAGGTGACCTTGTCGGTGAAATCACGCAGCACCGGCGCCCAGCGATCGAACGCGTCGCGGTCACCGCCGGCGAACACGGCAGCGTTACGGGCGGCGATATAGACCGGATTGCCGCTGATGGTGCAGTCCACCATCGTGACCCCGGCGGCATCCGCCGCGGCCTTCTCCGCAAGCTTCTCCTTCAATGAGACCGTGGACATCTCGAACACGCAGAGGCTCTTACGCCCCGCCGCGAGGATTCCTTGCGGCCCGGAGATCACCTCGTGCAGAGCCTCACGATTGGGGATGGAGGTGAGCACCACGTCGGCCCGTTCCGCGACGTCCCGGGGCGAGGTCCCGGCGATTCCGCCGGCAGCGATGAATTTCTCCATCATGGTGCGGCGATAGCCGATTACCGTGTGTCCTGCCTCCAGCAGGTTCTTGGCGATGGCAAATCCCAGGTTGCCGATGCCGATCAGGCCCACGGTGGCGGTCATGCGAAATCCCCTTCCTGCATCGCACCCGGCATGTCGTCCCCGCCTGGCGCAACCCTAATACCGGGACGCCCGGCCCCCATGCGGGGACCGGGCGGCCAGCGGATGCGCGCGGTCGCCCGCGCCGGTCTTACAGTTCTTTCTTGCGGTTGTACTCGCCGAGGCCCGGACGATAGGTCTTGTCGTCGAGGAACTGAGCCATTCCCTTCTGGCGGCCGTTTTCGGGATCCTGGTACTTCAGGGCGTCGGACTTGGCGTTCAGGTAATCGGCCGCCTGATCGACGCTCATCTCCTTGACCGCGCGGATGCCTTCCTTGGTGTAGCGCACCGCCGTCGGGTTCTTCTTCATCATCTTCTTGGCGAGCTTGGTGGTCTCGGCCTTCAGCCTCGCCTTGGGAACCGATTTGTTGATGAAGCGCATGTTTGCTGCTTCCTTGCCGGTGAAGGTGTCACCGGTGATGGCGTAATACATCGCGTCGCGATAGCTCATGGTGTTGACCACGTTCCAGCTCACGATGCCGCCGGGCAGGATGCCCCAGTTGATTTCCGACAGGCCGAAGATCGCGTCATCGGCGGCAATGGCGAGGTCGCAGGCGGACACCTGGGTGAAGG
>JAHEKA010000450.1 GCA_024638585.1 Rhodospirillales bacterium | reverse complement strand
TTGAGGTCGATCAGGTGATCGGGCTGGGCGTAGCGCATGTTGAGCATGGGCATCAGGCTCTGACCGCCGGCCAGGAGCTTGGCGTTCTCCAGACTGCCCAGAAGGCTGACGGCGTCTTCGATGGTGTCGGGCTGGTGATAGGAAAAGGGTGGCGGCTTCATGGCTCTGTCTTGTCGGTTTGCCCGGAGAATGCCACAACAGGGCCCGCCATGGGCACTGAAAAAAAATCCGCGGTTTCCTTCCGCCCGCCCAGAGGCTAGCTTGGCCCAAACGGACGCGCATGCATGACTTCTAGCCAACAACCGCTCAATCAACGCTTCGCGCGGGAACTGGCCCAGGGCATCGCCGCGGGGGCCTTCACCGCCGTGGAGGCGACGGAAGCCTGCCTGGCGCGCATTGCGGCGCGCGACGGTGTGCTGAAGGCCTGGGTGCACCTGGACCCTGAGGCACCGCTTGCCCAGGCTCGGGCGCTGGATGCCGGGCCGCCGCGCGGCCCGCTTCACGGCGTGCCGGTGGGCATCAAGGATATCTTCGATACTTTTGACGCGCCCACCGAGATGGGCTCCCCCATCTACGCGGGTCACCAGCCGTTTGCCGATTCCTACGCCGTGGCCGCCCTGCGCGCGGCGGGGGCGGTGATCCTGGGCAAGACCGTGACCGCTGAATTCGCCGGCATGCATCCGGGCCCGACCGTGAACCCCCATGATCCCTCCCGCACGCCGGGCGGCTCGTCCAGCGGGTCTGCCGCCGCCGTCGCCGATTTCATGGTTCCGGTGGCGCTCGGCACCCAGACCGGCGGCTCGGTCCTGCGCCCGGCCTCGTTTTGCGGCATCGTCGGTTTCAAGCCTCAATTCGCGGCAATCAGCCGGGCGGGTGTGAAGCTCGCCGCCGAGACGCTCGACACCGTCGGGGTGCTGGCGCGGGACGTGGACGACGCGGCGTTTCTGTTTGACGTCCTGACCGGCCAGCCGCCGGGCGCGCCCGCGGAACGGACCGCGCCGCCCGTCATCGGCTTTTGCCGCACCGTGATCTGGGACCGGGCGGCCCCGGAGACGGTCCAGGCGCTGGAGGAGGCGCGCGAAAGGCTGGTGGCGGCGGGGGCTGCGGTCGATGAGGTGGAGATGCCCGGCGACTTCCTCGCCGTGGACCGGGACCGCAACGTTATCAACTCGGTCGAACGCGCCCGCACCATGGCCCACGAATGGCACCATCACCGGGAGGCGATCAGCGACACTCTGGCCGAAACCCTGACCGAAGGCCTTGCCACGCCCCATGACGCCTATCTTGCCGCCCTTGAAACCTGTCGGCAGGCGCGCGGGCGGCTGCCGGCGCTGTTCGGCGCCAACGACGCGCTGCTTGTGCCCTGCGTGCCGGGGGTGGCGCCCGCCGGCTTGGGCTCTACCGGCGATCCCACCTTCCAGGGGTTCTGGACGGCGCTGCACGTGCCGACGATCACGCTGCCGACCCATCGCACGGCGGACGGCTTGCCGGTGGGGATACAGCTGGTCGGCCGGCCGCGGGACGATGCGGGCCTCCTGTCGGTGGCGCGCTGGGCCCTGGCGCGGCTGAAGGGGGACTGAGCCATGAAGCTGGAAAATACGTTCGAGGTGCCGCTGCCCCCCGATGAGGCCTGGCCGGTACTCCGCGATATAGAACGCATCGCGCCCTGCATGCCCGGCGCGGCCATCACCGAGGTTCTGGGCCCCGATTCCTACAAGGGCACGGTGGCGCTCAGGCTCGGCCCGGTCGGCTTGAGCTTTGCCGGCAAGGCCCAGTTCACGGAGCTCGACGACGCCGGTCATCGCGCCCGGGTCAAGGCGCAGGGGACGGATACCAAGGGCCGGGGCGGCGCCGTGGCCGAGGTCGCGTTCCGGGTGTTGCCAGCCGACGCAGGCACCCGGGTGGAGATCGAGACCGATCTCAACCTGTCCGGATCGATCGCCCAGTACGGGCGGGGGCCCGGGATCATCCAGGCGACGGCGGAACAGCTGATCGGCCAGTTCGCCGAAAACCTGCGGGCCCAGATCGCCCAATCGGGCGCCTCCGAGGGCTCTGCCGACGCGACGCCGGGGCCGGGGGACGGCCCCGGCCCCAGCCATGAACCATCGATGGGCGGTCAGGCGGCTGCCGATGTGAAACCGATCGCCGGCTTTACTTTGATGTTCCGGGTCGCCTGGACCGCGCTCAAGCGCCTGTTCGGGGGCGGGCGGTGAGGCCAATCATCTTTTAAATCCAGAAGGGGAGCGGATCATGAAGCTTATCAGTTTTCGCCACGGCGGACGGGAGGGGTTCGGCGTGCTCACGGGCGAACGGGTGATCGACCTGACGGCGGCGTTCTTTTTCGAGACGCGCTACGCCAACCTGCGCGAAGTGCTCGCCGCCGGCGCCGTGGACGAGTTGAAGTCCGCGGCAGAAGGATCGGAGCCGGATCTGGGCCTGTCGGACATTGACCTGCTGCTGCCCATTCCGAGCCCCGGCAAGATCATCCTGGTGGGCCAGAACTACTACGCCGATGCGGAGGCCAAGGCGGCGGGCGCGCGGCCCGATTATCCCAATGTCTTCGGCCGCAATGTGGACTCTTTCGTTCCCGACGGCGCGGCCCTGATCAAGCCGAAACTTGCCGATCTGTTCGATTACGAGGGTGAATTGGCGCTCGTCATCGGCCGCGGGGGCCGGCATATCGCTGAAGCGGAGGCGCTCGATCACGTTGCCGGCTATACCTGCCTCAATGACGGTACGCTGCGCGATTGGACGGTGAGGGGGTTGCAGAACTACCCCGGCAAGAGCTTCCATCATTCGGGCGCCATGGGCCCGGCCCTGGTGACCGCCGACGAGATTCCGGATCCCACCGCCCTCACGATCACCACGCGGGTCAATGGCGAGGTGCGCCAGCAGGGCGGCACCGATCTGTTGGTGTTCTCGATCCCGTTCCTGATCGCTTACGTCTCGCAATTCGCCCAGTTGGAGCCCGGTGACATCATCTCCACCGGCAGCCCGAAACTGACCGCGGCGGATATGGACCCGCCGGCCTGGCTCAAGCCCGGTGACCGGCTGGAGGT
>JAHEKA010000449.1 GCA_024638585.1 Rhodospirillales bacterium | reverse complement strand
TCCACTACCTTGATGCCCGCGTCATAGCCGCCCGTGAGCCCGAATGTCAGCACCGCGCCGGCGCCGCCAGGCAGGTATTTCTTGGCAAGCGGGTAACTCGGGCTGGAGGCAAGGCCTGCATAGGAGACCCAGGCGACGGCAGGATGGTTTTCAAGATGGGTCGCCACCGCGAGCGCATTCTCCGAATGGCGCGCCATGCGCAGGGCAAGCGTCTCCGCCCCCGTCAATGTGAGGAAGGCGGTCATCGGCGCCATGGCCGGGCCGAAATCGCGCAGGCTGACGGCGTGGCTGTAGACCGTGTAGCCAAGGGCGCCGAATTTCTCGGTGAAATTGGTGCCGTGATAGGCGGCGTTGGGCGTCGTCAGCGCCGGGGTCTTGTCATCCCAGGGGAACCGCCCTGAATCGACGATCACCCCGCCGATGGCATTGCCGTGCCCGGCGATAAACTTGGTGGTCGAATAGACGCAGATATCGGCCCCCCATTCGAACGGGCGGCACAGGGCCGGCGTCGCCAGGGTATTGTCGACAATCAGCGGGACGCCGGCCTCATGGGCGATGGCGGCAATGGCTTGGAGGTCCACCATCAACCCGCCGGGGTTCGAAAGGCTTTCCGTAAAGATCGCCCTCGTGCGCGGGGTGAGGGCCTTTCGGAAGTTCTCGGGATCGGTGGGGTCGACGAAATGGGAGCCCCAGCCGAGCCGCGAAAAGCTCTGGCTGAACTGGGTGATGGAACCGCCATACAGATTGCGCGATGAGACGATCTCGTCGCCTTGCGTCATCAGCGGCAGAAGGGCCAGAAACTGTGCCGCATGACCCGACGCCGCGGCGGTGGAGCCGACCCCGCCGTCGAGGGCCGCCATCTTTCCCTCCAGCGCCTGCACGGTCGGGTTGGTGATGCGCGAATAGATCTGGCCGAATTCGTCCAGGTTGAACAGGCGCTGGGCATGGGCCACGTCCTCGAAGACATAGGAGGCCGTCTGGTAGATCGGCGTGATGCGGGCACCCGTCGCCGGATCCGGCGCCGTTCCGCCATGCACCGCCCGGGTCGACAGGCCGGCGCTTGAAAGGGGGTCTTCGTCGCTGGGGGGCATGGTTCGTAGTCCTTGGAAGGGGCGCGAGGGCGTTGATGAGGTAATATAATACCTCTATGCTAAGCCACGAAAAACAAACGAATTTCGAGTTGACAGGTGCCGTTTCTCTGGCATACTCCGGCGCCTCATCGGGACCGGACGGTATCAGAGCGCGGCACCCCTGACAATGCGGCGGTCCCATCGTCCCGGTTCGGGATTTTGGGCCCCATCAAGGAAGTTGGACGAATGAAGACCTACAGCGCAACGCCCAAGGACATCGAAAAGAAATGGATTCTGATCGATGCCGAAGGGCTGGTTCTCGGCCGGCTCGCGTCGGTGGTGGCGACCCGCCTGCGCGGCAAGCACAAGACCACGTATACGCCCCATATGGATTGCGGCGACAACGTCATCGTCATCAATGCGGAAAAGGTGACTTTGACCGGCAAGAAGCTGACCGACAAAAAATATTATCGCCATACCGGGTATCCCGGCGGCATCAAGGAAACCACGCCGGAGCGCATCTTCGCTTCCAAGAACCCGGAGCGGGTGGTGGAGAAGGCGGTGGAGCGGATGATCCCCAAGGGGCCACTGGGCCGCGTGCAGTTGCGCCACCTCAAGGTCTATGCTGGGGCCGAGCATCCCCATGATGGACAGACGCCGGAAGTGCTCGACGTCGGGGCGATGAACCCGAAAAACAAGAGGAGCAGCTAGGATGGCCGAAGAGGAAAACGCTGGGCAGGCCGAAGACGCGGCCGCGGCCGATGCTCCCGCCGAGGCGGAAGCGCAGCCCGAAGCCCGGACTCTGACCGATCTCGCCGATCTCGGCGGAGGCGCCGGCGGCGATGGGGCAGCGGCGGAGGCCGAGGCCCTTCCCGATCCCCAGATCGACGATCACGGGCGCTCCTACGCCACCGGCAAGCGCAAGGATGCCATCGCCCGGGTTTGGATCAAGCCAGGGACCGGTCAGATCACGGTCAACAGCCGGTCGCTTGAGACCTATTTCGCACGGCCCGTTCTGCGCATGATCATCGGTCAGCCGTTTGCCGTCGCCGGCCGGGTCGATCAGTACGACGTGATCTGCACGGTCAAGGGCGGGGGGCTCTCCGGTCAGGCCGGCGCCGTGCGTCATGGCATTTCCAAGGCGTTGACGCTCTATGAGCCCGCTTTGCGGAAACCGCTCAAGCAGGTGGGCTTTCTCACCCGGGATTCGCGCGTGGTGGAACGCAAGAAGTATGGCCGCCACAAGGCGCGCCGAAGCCACCAGTTCTCCAAGCGCTGATCCGCGACGTACGCTTTTTCCAGAAGGGCGTCCCGGGCGGGGCGCCCTTCTTCTTTATGTTCAACAGGGTTGAACCGACACGGCTTCAAACCAACCGGCCCTTCATGTATTGTGGCCGCCGCTCAGCAAAGGAACGACCATGAACACGAGTGCGAACGCCATACCGATCGGGATTCTCGGCGCATCGGGCTATACGGGCGCCGAGCTGGTCCGCATTCTTGCCCATCACCCCAACGCCGATATCCGGTTGGTGACCGCCGACCGCCGCGCGGGCGAGCCCATGGGCAACGTCTTCCCGCATCTGGCCGGGGTCGACCTGCCGGAGCTCACCCGGATCGAGGATGCCGATTTCTCCGACCTGCAGGCGGTGTTCTTGGGCCTCCCCCACGGCACCACCCAAGAGGTGGTGGCGGAATTGCCCGAGCACCTCAAGATCATCGACTTGTCCGCCGACTTCCGGCTGGCCGACACCAAGGCCTACGCCCAATGGTATGGCCACGCGCATCACGCGCCGAAGCTGCAGCGCGAGGCCGTTTACGCGGTCACCGAGCTGAACCGTGAGGCGATTGCCGGCGCGCGGATCATTGCCAATCCCGGCTGCTATCCGACCGCGTCGCTCCTGGCCCTCGTGCCTCTGTTGGAAGCGGGGTTGATCTCAAGTGACGACATCATCATCGACGCCAAGTCGGGGGTGTCGGGGGCCGGCCGTGCCG
>JAHEKA010000448.1 GCA_024638585.1 Rhodospirillales bacterium | reverse complement strand
GCGCTTCGATTGGCCGACCCTGGTTGCCGCCAAGAAGAAGGAGCTCAAGCGGCTCGAGGGAATCTATGAGACCAACCTGGGAAAAGCCGGGGTCGAGATCTTGCGCGGTCGTGCGGTGCTGCAAGATGCTCACACCGTGCGCATGGGCGAGAAGACCCTCACCGCCGAAAATATTCTGATCGCCACCGGCGGGCGTCCCTATATTCCCGATATCCCCGGCGCCGAACATCTCATCTCCTCCGACGAGGTGTTCGACCTGGCCGAGCTGCCCAGCCGCGTGGTGATCGCCGGGGCCGGCTATATCGCACTTGAATTTGCCTGCATTCTCAAGGGATTGGGGTCCGATGTCACGGTCGTCTACCGGCGCACCGGCGTCCTGCGGGGGTTCGATGATGACGTGCGCAAGGCGGTGCAGGAGGGGATGGAAACCAAGGGCATCCGCTTCGTGTTCGAGACCGTGTTCGATAAGGTGGAGAAGGGGTCTGATGGCCTCGCCGTGCATCTTTCCAACGGTGACGTTCTTCAGGCCGATCAGGTCCTGATGGCGGCGGGCCGCCATCCCAACACGGCCGGCCTCGGCTGCGAGAAGGCCGGGGTCGAGCTGGGCGACGGCGGTGCGGTGGTGGTCGATGCCCATTCGCGGTCCAGCCAGGCGAATATCTTCGCCGTCGGCGACGTGACGGACAGGGTCAACCTGACGCCGGTCGCGATCCACGAAGCGATGTGCCTGATCGATACGCTGTACAAGGACACGCCCCGCGCGCCGGATCACGAGCATATCGCCACCGCGGTCTTCACCCAGCCGCCGGTCGGCACGGTCGGTTTGACCGAGGAAGAGGCCCGGGCGCAATTCGAACAGGTCGATATCTACCGGGCGCGGTTCCGCCCGCTCAAGCACACCATCACGGGCCGCGAGGAATTCGTGATGATCAAGATCATCACCGACCGGGCTTCCGACCGGGTCCTTGGCGTTCATATGGTCGGTCTCGATGCGGGGGAGATCATCCAGGCGGTCGCGATCGCGGTCAAGGCGGGGGTCACCAAGGCCGAGATGGACGCGACCATGGCGGTGCACCCCACGACCTCCGAAGAACTGGTGCTGATGTACGAACCGGTCTCGTGACCGCAAAGGGGAGGACCGAGATGTTGCGCACAAGTCTCGTTTTGGCGGGCCTGCTGATCGGCGCATCGGCGACGATCGGGCCGGTGCGGGCCGACAAGGTGCTGGTCGCCAAAGACATTATCGCTGAGCCGATCGAGATGGGCGACCCGTCCAAGACCGTGATCGGGCAGCCGCTTGCTTACCCTAAGGGCAAGCCCGTGGTGAAGGCCTATAAGATCACGATCCAGCCGGGCAAGGCGACGAGCCTGCATCTTCATGAGGTCGCCATCTTCGCCTATATGCTGTCCGGCACGCTCGAGGTGAGCTACGGCCCGAAGGGCAAGAAACGCTACAAGGCCGGGGACGGGTTCATGGAGGCCGTGCGCTGGTGCCACCGGGGGACCGCCGTGGGGAATGCGCCGGCGGTGCTGGTTGCGCTCTATCTCGGGGCGCCCGATCTCAAGAATTCCGTGACCTGTAAGAATTAGCGCTGCGCCGGCCAAGCGGTGGGTGAGCCGTTGGACTGGAAAAAGCCTGTGAACGGGCGTATAAACCGGCCTTCGAGCCCGAGAGGCGCTTGGGACCCGATATTTCGAGGTGAATCATGGCTTCCAATTGGATGCCATCAAGTTGGCGCGATAGGCCCATATTGCAGCAACCGGACTGGCCCGATGAGGCCAAGCTGGCCGAGGTGGAGACGACTCTTGGGTCCTTCCCCCCGCTGGTTTTTGCCGGCGAGGCCCGCCGCCTGACCGAGCAGCTCGGCCGCGTGGCCGAGGGCAAGGCCTTCCTGTTGCAAGGTGGCGACTGCGCCGAAAGCTTCGCTGAATTCCACGCGGATAAGATCCGCGATACTTTCCGGGTGTTGCTGCAGATGGCGATCGTGCTGACCTACGGGGCCTCTTGCCCGGTCGTCAAGGTCGGCCGGATGGCAGGGCAGTTCGCCAAGCCGCGCTCCGCGGATTTCGAGACCCAAGGCAATGTCAGCCTGCCGAGCTATCGCGGTGACATCGTCAATTCCATGGATTTTTCGGCCGAGGCGCGGACGCCGGACCCGGAGCGCCTGCTCAAGGCCTATGCCCAGTCGGCATCGACGCTGAATCTGCTGCGGGCTTTTTCCCAGGGGGGGTTCGCCGATCTGCACCGGGTGCACCGCTGGAACCTGGGGTTCGTCGCCGACAGTCCCCAGAGCGCCCAGTACCAGGAACTCGCCGACCGCATCGGCGAGACTCTCGCGTTCATGGAGGCCTGCGGGCTTAATTCCGAGACGACGCCGCAAATTGCCGAGACCGATTTCTTTACCTCCCATGAGGCCCTGCTTCTCGGTTATGAGGAGGCATTGACCCGCACCGATTCGCTGACCGGAGAATGGTACGATTGTTCGGCCCATTTCCTGTGGATCGGCAACCGCACGCGGCAGGCCGACAATGCACAGGTCGAATTCCTGCGCGGAATCCACAATCCCATCGGCATGAAGGTGGGTCCCACCATGGAAGCCGATGACCTGCTGAGCATCATCGATACCCTCAATCCGGGTAATGTGCCCGGGCGATTGACCCTGATTTGCCGAATGGGGGCCGGCGAGGTGGAGAAGAAACTGCCGCCGCTGATTCGCGCGGTGGCCCGCGAAGGGCGGAAGGTGGTGTGGTCCTGCGATCCCATGCACGAGAACACGGTGACCTCTTCCAGCGGGTACAAGACACGCCATGTCGACCGCATCCTGGACGAGGTCCGGGGCTTCTTCGCCGTTCATCATGCCGAGGGCAGCCATGCTGGAGGCGTCCATTTCGAAATGACCGGGCAGAATGTGACTGAATGCATGGGCGGCGCCGAGGCGGTCACGGAAACGTCTCTCGGTGATCGCTATCACACCCATTGCGACCCGCGCCTCAATGCGAGCCAGGCGCTGGAGCTGGCCTTCGTCATTTCCGACATGCTGAAGCAAGGACGGCACCAGGACG
>JAHEKA010000447.1 GCA_024638585.1 Rhodospirillales bacterium | reverse complement strand
GAATTGCTCCCCGTGGGACGATTTGGGATCGCTCTCCATTCCCGGCGCCTGCCGGGAATGTGGCGCAACTGTTATGGTTGGGAGGATGCGGCCATGACTTATCTGCAAGGGCGGTTTTTCACCTACCGCCTCATCACGGTTACTTTGATAGCGTTTGTCTTGGTGTTGGTTGCGGGCCAGACGTTGCCTGTCCGCGCCCAGGAGGTGACCCCCGATATCGAGGAAATCTCCGACCAACTGGATGTTCCCTTCGTGCCGTCCCACGCCGACGTGCTGCGGACCATGTTCGAACTGACCAAGGCGAAGAAGGACGATTACGTGGTGGACCTTGGTTCCGGCGATGGCCGCATCGTCATCGCGGCAGCGAAATGGCTGGGTGCGCAGGGTTTCGGCGTCGACTTGAATGCGAAGCTTGTGGCCATCGCCAACAAGCGGGCCCAAAGGCAGGGCGTTGCCGACCGCGCGAAATTCTACGTTCGGAACCTATTTGATACCGATTTCAGCAAGGCCACCCTCGTCACCATGTACTTGTTACCCGAAATCGTCCTGCAACTGCGGCCCAAGCTTATGGCCGCCCTGAAGCCGGGGACACGCATCGCGTCCCATGACTACCATCTGGGCGACTGGCGCCCGGACCACATGCGCGTGGTGGATTCCGGTGGCGAGGAACGCAGTATCGTCTATGCCTGGACGGTGCCGGCCAAGGTGGCGGGAAATTGGACCTGGGATGTCGCGTATTCACGCTATTTCAACGGCGTTGCGCCGATGCGGGCGGAAATAGAACAGCGCTACCAGGATCTGTCTGGCGGGATGATAGGCCAAGGTGGCTTCGTCCCGATTCGCACAGGCATGGTCAGTGGCACAAAGGTATCGTTCAGCGTAACTTCCGAAATCGACGATGTCGTGGTTGATCAGACATATGTGGGCACCATCTCCGGAAATGAGATCAACGGGACCGTCCACCTGTCGGGCAGTGTGAAGCCGGTGGAAATCCCGTGGCGGGCGACCCGCCGGCCGGTCGGCCGTTAAGCCATGGCGCAGGGAGAAGCGCCGGTGGACACGGGGGATTCCGGTCCCAGGTCGCTTCTCCGTCCCCGCGATGCCCTTGCCCTGATGGTGGGCATGGTGGTGGGGATCGGTGTGTTCAAGTCGCCGTCCCTGGT
The DNA here is from genome assembly GCA_024638585.1 of Rhodospirillales bacterium. GTDB lineage: Bacteria > Pseudomonadota > Alphaproteobacteria > SMXQ01 > SMXQ01 > SMXQ01. The sequence goes on along the minus strand of JAHEKA010000447.1, from coordinate 1,900 downwards.
GGCGCTCAAGCTCGACGACCCGGTGCTCATTCTGGGACTCTGGGCCGTCGGCGCCGTATTCATGCTGATCGGCCTGCTCTGTTACGCCGAGCTTGCCGCCAATTGGCCCGATGCCGGGGGCGAATATCATTTCCTGACACGCGCCTTTGGCGCCCCGGTGGGTTTCCTGTTCGCCTGGGGCCGGATCGTGGTGGTGCAGACCGGGGCCATTGCCATGGTTGCTTTTGTGCTGGGGGATTACGCACAGCGGCTTTGGGACCTGGGTGCCTTCGGGTCGTCGATCTACGCGGCCTTCGGCGTATTGGGACTGACCGCGCTCAACATCAGCGGCACCAGGATATCTTCCGGGGCCCAGAATACCCTGGCCGCGGTGTTGGTTTTCGTCACCGTGGCGGTCGGTGTGCTGGGGTTCGTCCTGACCCCCGAAGCGGCCCCCGCCGTTGCCCCGGCGCCCGCCGGCGCGTCCGCCAGTCTGGTGTCCGGCCTCGGCTTCGCGATGATCTTCATCATGCTGACCTATGGCGGGTGGAACGAGGCGGCCTATCTTTCGGCGGAACTGATCGATGTCAGGAACAACATGCTGCGCGTGGCGGTGATCGCGACGCTGGTGATCGGCGCCATCTACATGCTGCTGAATGGGGCTTATCTCCTGGTTCTGGGGGTCGACGGCGTGCGCGCCTCAAGCGCGGTGGGCGCCGACTATATGGCCCGCCTCCTGGGACCGGCGGGGGCCGTTGCCATGTCCGGCCTGATCTGCGTGGCGGCGCTCACCACCTTGAATGCGACGATCTTCACCGGCGCGCGCTCCGCTTATGCGCTGGGCCGCGATTTCCGCCTGTTCGCGGCCCTTGGCCGTTGGAATGCCCGGGCCCAGGGGCCGGTTGCCGCGCTTCTGGTGCAGGGGGTGCTGTCCCTCTCCCTGATCGGGTTAGGGGCCTTTACCCGGCAGGGGTTCACCACCATGGTGGATTACACGGCGCCGGTGTTTTGGTTTTTCCTGACCCTGGTGGGCGGCGCGGTCTTCGTGCTTCGGGCGCAGGGTGGGGGATCATCGGCCAGCTTCCGCGTGCCGTTCTATCCGGTGACACCGGCGGTCTTCTGCCTCGGCACCCTCTATATGCTGCATGCCTCGGTCTCCTACACCGGCCTGGGCGCCCTGGTGGGCATCGCCGTGGTGGCGCTTGGCTTGCCGCTGTGGGGCTTGACGGCCTTCCGGGGCGCGGCGCGGAGATCGGTCTAGGACGTTGGCGGCGCAAAAATAGCGGCGGCCCCGATAAGGGCCGCCGCCTGATTGCGCCGTCGGCGCCAAGCCGCTTATTTCAGGTGCTTCTTGAAGAAGGCGACGGTCCGCTCCCATGCGATCTTCGCCTGGGCTTCGTTGTAGCGCTTGGTCGAGTTGTTGTGGAAACCGTGACGCGTCCCCGGATAGGTGTGCATCTCGTAGGTCGTCCCGGCCGCCTTGAGCGCGGCCTCGTAACCGGCCCGTGTGGCGTTGACGCGTTTGTCGTCTTCGGCGTATTGGACCATCATCGCCGCCTTGATCTTGGGCACGTCCGCGGTCTTTGGGGCCCGGCCGTAGAACGGCACCCCGGCCTGCAGGTCCGCACCCAGCTTAGTGGCCAGGATATTGACGGCCTGGCCGCCGAAACAGAAGCCGACAGCCCCCAGCTTGCCGTTGGACAAGGGGTGCTTCTTGAGCCACTTGGCGCCGTTCAACATGTCGACGTAAATCTTGGAGCGGTCCAGCTTGCGCTGCATCACCTTGCCGTCGTCGTCATTGCCGGGATAGCCGCCGGCCGCCGAGAGGCCATCGGGCGCCAGCGCCAGGAAACCCTCGGCCGCCGCCCTGCGCGCGACATCCTCGATATGCGGATTGAGGCCGCGGTTCTCATGCACCACC
>JAHEKA010000446.1 GCA_024638585.1 Rhodospirillales bacterium | reverse complement strand
ATATTGGGCCCGTGGGCGGGCAGGTAATGGACGTAGCAGCCCGGTTCCTCGGCGATGGTGGAGCCGCGCCAGCGGTTGGTGTCCAGCATGTTGTCGACCATTTCCGGGGTGAACTTGATGGTCACATCGGACCCGCGCGGATCGGAGAAATGCATGTCGAAGGACTGGCCGCGCGGGAACAGGCCGGCATTGGCGCGGGTGATCTCGCCGACCAGCTCCGGCGGGAAACGGCCCTGGGGCGTGTCCAAGAGGTCGAGGTTGCGGAAATAGGTGATCTTGACCCAGCGCTGGCCCTCTTCGCGGCGCAGCTTCAGGAACAAGGGCGCGTTGACGGCAGCGTACCAGGACGACATCACGAAATCGGCATCCCGCACGAGATCCGCCGCTTCAGGCGGACAATCGGTCAACTGGGTGGTGGGCGCGATGAACTCGCGCAGGCTGGCCCCCCGTGCGGCGGCGATGCCCGACACGGCGTCCACCACCCGGCGGTCGAGCAAGGGATCGGTCAACAGCACGACCCGTTCGCCGGGCCGGATGGCGAACACCCTGGCCAGGTTGTCCATGGCCTGGAAGCGGTTGCGGATGGCGATGCCCGGCAGAATATCGCCCGGAGGCATGGCCTGGGCGGTGGCCGAAGCCAAAATATCGTCACGGGTCGGCGGCGAGTGGGTCATGGGGGCCTCCCTTCTGGGGCGGGTCCGGTCACGGAAACCCGATATTGTCCCGCCAAGGCCGGGCAAGCGCAAGGGGCGCCGGCGCGCAAGCGCGGCCACACCTTCGCCGCCACTGGAGCGCGGCCAGCCAATTCACCAATTCTTAATAATTATGAATGAATAGGGTTAATTATAGATAAAATTTTATCAATAAAACCTAAGTCTCCCAATTATTTACTGTTTTAAAGACTCGAATTTTGATAAAATTTTATATAAAGAAATTAACCATGGCTTGCTTTGAGTCAGCCATGGGGGCGGTTCCGGGGGTGCCGGTGCCGACCGGTCGGGGATCGATCCGGCCACCCGGGATTTGGCGGTCCCGGGGTGTGTGACGCTCAAGACAGCGGACCCAGCCGGGAACGTCCTTGGGCAAAAAAAGGGAGCACCTCAAAAGGAGACGCGAAAGCGTCGGTGAACAACAATGTTGGATTCGTATGAGTTAGTAGAAATCGCCATGTGGATGATGATTGCGGGCGGCTTTGCCGCAGGCGTAGGCCTGATCGGCATGTTCCTCAGCAATGGCTTGGAAAGCAGAGGCAGCCTGTCCAAGCCGATCGCCATCATCGGCCTGGGATTTCTCATGGTCGGCGTATTTTTGGACCATTACTATTATTAGGATCGTAGGCCTTTCTGATAGGATCGCGCGGCGGCTCGTCGCAGGCCGCGGTGATCCGTGGTTTTGGGACAAGGCCCATGGGCATTCGCCCGATGCGCTCCATCACTTCCCTCCTGACCTCCGATCGGGGCGTCACCGCAATTGAATATGGACTGATCGCGGCACTTATCGCGGTCGCCATCATCGCCGCGATGTCCCTGGTCGGTGCCGAGGTCCAAAACACCTTCGACATCTGGACCAATGCCGTGCGCAACGCGGTGCAAGGCGCCCAAGGCGAGGGCGGCTCCTGACCCGCCCCAGCGCATTTCCTCCCTCCCCGGCCCGCTTTTTCGATCTCCGCCGTTTGCCGTTGCGGCGCCTGGGGCTATAGTTATCGCCGCCGCCCGCTCCGCGGCTTCCACTGGTCCAAACGAAGGAACTTCATGCGCATTGTGATCCACGGCCAGCAGGCCTTCGGCAAGGCCGTCCTGGACCGTCTCCTGGAGGGAACCGACGACATCGCCGCCGTGTTCTGTCCCCCCGATGCCGAAGGACGCCCGATAGATCCGCTCAAGGAACGCGCTCTGCAAGCCGGGCTTCCGGTCCATCAACTCAGCTCCTGGAAAACGCAAGAGGCGGCCGGGCTGCTCGCCGCCCAGGATGCCGATCTCTGCGTGATGGCCTATGTGACCCAGATCGTGCCGAGCCGCTGCCTCGACCTGCCGGCCAAGGGCTCGATCCAGTATCACCCCTCGCTGCTGCCCCGCCACCGAGGGCCGAGCTCGATCAATTGGCCGATCATCGCCGGCGAAACGCGAACCGGCCTGAGCATCTTCTGGCCCGATGACGGGCTGGATACCGGTCCCATCTTGCTGCAGAAGGAGGTGGATATCGGCCCCGACGACACCGTCGGCAGCCTCTATTTCGATCACCTGTTCCCGATGGGCGTCGATGCCATGATCGAAGCCGTCGAACTGGTGCGCGCGGGCAATGCGCCGCGCATCGCCCAGGACGAGGCGGACGCGACTTACGAGGGCTGGTGCCGGGCCGGGGACGCCAAGGTCGATTGGTCCCAGAGCGCGGAGCGGGTGCACGACCTGATCCGCGGCACCGACCCGCAGCCCGGCGCCTGGACGACGATCGGCGGCGCCCGCCTCAACCTCTACGGCAGCCGCAGGGCCAGTGCCACCGGCCGCCCGGGCGAAGTGATGGAAATCACCGATCGCGGCATGACCGTGGCCACCGGATTGGGCGGCGTGTCGGTCGCCCGGGTCCGCCCCGAGGGCAGCCGGGCCAAGATCAGCCCCCAGGAATGGGCCGACCAGGCCGGCCTCGGTCCCGGCGCCGTGTTGGACGACGTGGCCCAGGCCCAACCGGGCGCATCCAGCGTCGGCGCCGCACAGGTGGCGCGGGACAAGGATCGGTCGGGTCCATGACGATCTTCATCAACGAACGCGACATCGCCACCCTGATCGGCGACGGTCACGCCACGATGGGCGATTTCGTCGCCGCCGTGGAGGCCGCTTACACCGATCAGGGCAACGGCGATTTCGACATCCTGCCGCGCCAGAATTTCGAGGTCGAGGTTCCCGCCAGCAACCGCAAGGGATCTCTCAAGATCGGCGGCGGCTCCTTGCGCGGCGTCGGCGTCATGGGGGCCTCGCTCTATTCCGGCGGCTATGGCGGCATGAACCTGTGGGTCACCCTCTATGACACCGCCACCGGCAAGGTGCTGGCGATCCTGCATGGCTCTTACAT
>JAHEKA010000445.1 GCA_024638585.1 Rhodospirillales bacterium | reverse complement strand
CGTCCTCCAGGGCCGCTACGACCCCGAGGCCAAGACCACCCATCAGGGCGAAGGCCCGACCCAGGTTCCGTTCGAGCTGGCCTGATCCGGGGGCGCCGCCCGCGGCAAACGCCAGGGACATATCGATGACGGACCAGTCCATCACCCTTGAAGCGACGCCGCTCCATCCCCTGTTCGCGGCACGGATCCAGGGCATCGACATGCACGCGGCCGCAAGCCCGGCTGTGATTGACGCGTTGGTCGCGGCAATGGACGAATACGCGGTCTGCGCCGTGCCCCACGCGACCCCCGTCGGCAATGAGGACCTGATCGCCTTCGCGGCCCATCTCGGGCCGATGGACGCGGGCCGGTCGCCGAAGATCACCGGTACCGGCATTCGCATCCCGCACAACGAGATCACCGATCAGAGCAACCTCGACCAGGACGGGGCGATCTACACCGAAGGGGACCGGCGGCTGCTGTTCAAGAGGGCCAACCGACTGTGGCATACCGACATGTCCTTCCGCCAGGTGCGCGCGACCTATTCCCTGCTGGCGGCCCACGAAATCCCGCCCAGAGGCGGCAATACCGAATTCGCGGACATGCGCGCGGCATACGACGCCCTGGATGAGGCGATGAAAAAGCGGATCGACGGGCTGGTCGGGGAGCATTGCTATTGGCATTCGCGCACGCTGGGCGGCGGACCAGATCCCACCGATGAAGAACGCGCCGGACGGCCACCGGCCTACCACCGGCTGGTCCATACCCATCCCGGGTCCGGACGCAAGGTCCTCTATGTCGCCTCACACCTTGCCCGCATCCAGGGCTGGCCCGATGATGAGGCCCGCGCCCTGATCGAAGAGCTGACCGCATTCGCGACGCGTCCCGAATTCGTCTTTTCATACGAGTGGTCGGACGGCGACGTGGTGATCTGGGACAACCTCGCCACCATGCACCGGGCGACGCCCTTCGACGACACGCGGTATGTGCGCGACATGCGCCGGGCCACCTGCCGTGAGGCCCCGATTCATTCCTGAACGGCGTCAGAGAGCGAGCGCGATATTGTCGATCAGCCGCGCCCGGCCGAGATGGGCCGCGGCCAGCAGCCGCGCCGGAGGGCTCGGCGCGGCGAGCGGTGCCAGCGTCCGGGCATCGACGCAAGCGAAGTAATCGACCTTGTCGAACCCCGCCGCGCCAAGCGCCGCCGCCCCTTCTTCACAGGCGAGGGAGATCTCGGCCCCTGCGGCAATGCGCCGGACGGCGTCCTGCAGCGTCCCATGCAAGGCCGGAGCGATGGCGCGCTGGGCCGGATCCAGATAGGCATTGCGCGAGGAAACGGCGAGCCCATCACCCTCGCGCACGGTTGGAACGCCTTCGATTCGCACCGGCAGATCGAGATCCGCCGCCACCCTGCGGATGATCACCAGCTGTTGAAAGTCCTTTTCCCCGAAAAAGGCGAAATCCGGCCCGGCCTGGATCAAGAGCTTCATCACCACCGTTGCCACCCCGTCGAAATGGCCGGGCCTTATGGCGCCGCAAAGCCTGTCGCCGAGGCCTGGGACGCTGACCGTGGTTGCGAATCCATCGGGATACATCTCCGCCACCGCCGGCGCATAAAGGAGATCCACATCGGCGCGCGTGAGAAATGCCGCGTCCGCCGCTTCATCCCTTGGATAGGCGGCGAAATCTTCCTGAGGGCCGAACTGCGTGGGATTGACGAATAGGCTGGCGACGACACGGTCGGCGGCGCCGCGTGCGGCTTCGATCAGGGCACCATGGCCGACATGCAGGGCCCCCATGGTCGGCACCAGGGCGATGGTTTCGCCGGCTGCGCGCCAGGCGCTGACCCTGGCGCGGAGATCGGCTTTGGTTCGAACGGGAACCAATGTGCCTTCGCCGCGGGAGCCGGACATGGCGATGAGACGAAACCGGGGCTCAGCCGGAGATCAACTTTGGCCCGCGCTTGGAGCCGAAGCAATGCTCGTCGCTGGGAAAGGCGCGGCTTCGGACGTCTTCCGCATAGGCCCGCGCCGCGGCCTCGATATCGCTGCCGATATCGGCATAACGCTTGACGAAACGCGGCGTGAAATCGGTGAACAGGCCAAGGATATCCTCGGTCACCAGGACTTGGCCGTCACAGGCGACCGAGGCACCGATGCCGATGGTCGGCACGTCGATGGCGGCGGTCAGCGCCCGGGCGACAGGCTCCATGGTGCCTTCGACGACGATGGAAAAGGCGCCCGCCTCGGCCACCGCCTTGGCATCGTCGATGACGCGCTGGGCAGCCTCTTCGCCGCGCCCCTGGACGGTATAGCCGCCCATGGCCCGGACCGACTGGGGCTTGAGCCCCACATGGCCCATCACCGGCACGCTGCGCTCGGTCAGAAAACGGACGGTTTCGGCCATCTCGGCACCGCCCTCAAGCTTGACGGCGTCGCAGCCGGTCTCCGCCAGCACCCGGACGCAAGCGCGGTAGGCGGCGTCGGGACTCTCCTGGTAAGAGCCGAACGGCAGGTCCACGGTGACGCAAGCGTGGTCCGCGCCGCGCACCACGGCAGCACCGTGATTGATCATCATGTCGAGGGTCACCGGGAGCGTGGTCTCCATGCCGTAGACCACCATGCCCAGCGAATCGCCGACCAACAGGATATCCACGTGGGGATCCAGCAGCCGCGCCATGGGCGTGGTATAGGCGGTCAGGCACACGATCGGCGTGCCGCCCTTGCGGGTGGCGATTTCAGGCACTGTGACAGCGTTCTTGGGCTTGGCCATGGGTCTTCCAGAATGTCGAGAGGTTCGCGGCCAGATTAGTACCCCTTTTTCCGTTAACGGAAAATGATTTTTGCGGAAACCGCCTGAGGCCCATGTAGAATGCGGCTTTCCGCAACCGAGGGGCCTAAGGTGGCGCAGATACAGACCGACCGCTTCGCAGCCCACCCAAGGTCCGCGCCCCCCACGCCCAGCCGGACCGGAAAGGCCAGTTTGGCCCTGGCCGCGGTGCTGACGCTCGGTGCCTGCGGCGGCGTCGGCGGAACCTCGGCAGGGAACTCCGGCGCGATTTCCGCCGATGAAGCCGGTTTCGCGCCGAGCGCCG
>JAHEKA010000444.1:1149-3074 GCA_024638585.1 Rhodospirillales bacterium | reverse complement strand
GAATGGCTGGCCGCCTGGGCGGCGGACCCGGCCGCTTGATCCAGGCCGAGACCCGGGCAAGGACGCGGGCCGATGGCGCGACCAGACTATTGGAAGCTCCCACCCCCAGTTCAGCTATCGCCCGGAAATTAGTTTAGGCGTTAACCTAATGTCCGCTTTTAGCCAAAAGCGGTCAATAACTCAACGAATGCCAAGCAGGCGGAAATCTGCGTCTCTGTTGCGCCCGTTCAGGTTCGGCCAACCGACCAGGACATAGAATAAGTTTCATTTGGTGGGCCAGAAGAAAATGGTGACCATCTTTATCAAACTGTTGTCCTCGCATTGTTTCTCTTCGGTCAATTGATGGCCTCCCCAAGATGGCACCATTAAATGTTCATGCTCTGGCAGACCTGTATCCTTGGCAGTCAGCCGCTGAAGGTAGAAGGCAAGCTCTTTTGCGCCATCCTCATTCATGTGGATCTCGATCTGATCCTTGTCTCGGATTTCAAAAGTGAGAAGCATTTCCTCGCCCATCCCATTGCCTCATGCTGAAATCTCGGTTGCTACCCATAGCCGATAAAGCCACCACACTCATGCTATCTTCGCAAGGATGGTTGCTAAGAGTATTCTTTTGGGGCAGCGGATTACGGCGAGGACTGATGTCCGCTTTGGGTCAAAAGCGGACATAAGATTAACGTCGATTTCTAGCTAGGAATGGTCCCCAAGACCGGCGCATTGAATAGCAGGTTAAGGTCTTTGCGCGCCCTCCATCAATGCATGGCGGCGCCGCCGTCCACCACCATGGTCTGACCGGTCATGAAGTCGCTTTCCCCCGACGCCAGAAACAGCACGGCCCCGGTCAGGTCTTCGGGCTGTTCGTGACGCTTGAAGCAGCGGGTGCCGGGGGTCGCGGAATTCTCGTATTCGTCCCGGCCCTCGAGCGCTTCGGACATGGTCATCCCCGGCGCGATGGCATTGACACAGATGTTGTCGTCCCCAAGCTCTCGCGCCATCACCCGGGTCATGGCGATCACCGCCCCCTTGGAGGCGACGTAATGGCACAATCCGGGCGATCCCTTGAACACCGTGCCCGAGGCAATATTGATGATCTTGCCGTAGCCGCGCTTGCGCATGTCGGGCACCACCGCCTTGACGCATTCGAAGACGCCGCGCGTATTGACGCTCATCACCTTGTCCCAGGCATCGGACGTGATGTCCATGAAATGGCTCCGATTGAGGTCCGCGAAAACCGCGGCATTGTTGACCAGCACGTCGACCTTGCCGAATTTGGCAACGGTTTCGGCGACCAGGTCGGCAACCGCGGCGGCGTCGGTCACGTCGCAGGTGATGCCGATCGCTTCTCCGCCCTGTTGTTGGATGATGTCCACGGTCCGTTGGGTATCGCGGATGTCGGTGGCGCAAACTCTGGCGCCTTCGGCCGCCAGCGCCTTGGCATAGGCGACGCCGATGCCCCGCCCCGCCCCGGTCACGATAGCCACCCTGTCTTCTAATCTTGGCACGGCTTTTTCCCCTTTGATCCTCTGTGGCAGACGAATATAACCGATCAAGCCAATAACAAACCAAGGGAGTTCTTTATCATGGCCAAGCCCAAGGTCTTCGTCTTCGCCCCCATCCGGGAATCCGATGAATGGCAGCAAACTTTCGAGGATGCCGGTTGCGAATTGGTGCTGGGGAATGCCGATTGGCACAACCCGCAGGGCGACAATGAACAAGAAATGATGGAGATGGCCAAGGGCGCGGTCGCCATGATGGGAACCTCAATCCGCTCCAGCCCGATCACCACCAAGATCATGGATGCCGCCGGACCGGACCTCAGGATCATCGCCAAGTGCACCATCGGCGTCGACGACGTGGACGTGGCCGGCGCCACGGGCAAGAACGTCATGGTCACCCACGCGCCCACCGAATCCAACTGGGGCGGCGTG
>JAHEKA010000444.1:0-1139 GCA_024638585.1 Rhodospirillales bacterium | reverse complement strand
ACGCGACCGCACCATGAAGGAAGGCATCTGGCGCCTGCCGGAGCTGCAGGGGCTCTATCTCGGCTCCCGCGAGCAGGACGACTATCCCGGCATGACCGTCGGCATCGTCGGGATGGGCCGCATCGGCAGCCGGGTCGCCAAGCTGCTCAAGCCTTGGGGCTGCCCTATGATCGGCTGCGATCCTTATGTCGCCGATTCCCATTTCGAAGAGCTCGGCGTCGAGCGGGTCGATTACGACACCCTGTTGTCGCGCGCGGAGATCATCACCTTCCACGTCACATTGACGCCGGAAACGCGCCAGATGTTCAACGCCGAGGCGATCGCCAAGACCCAGCCGGGGACCATCCTGATCAACGATTCCCGTGGTCAGGTGGTGAACGGCGACGCGCTGTGCGATGCCCTGGAATCGGATCATATTGCGGCGGCGGCGCTCGACGTATTCGAAGACGAGCCGGTCGATCCCGATGCGCGGATCCTGAAGATGGGCGACAAGGTGCTGCTGTCGCCGCATATGGTGTCGTCCAACCTGCGCGGCGGGCTGCACCCGGGACTGATCTGGGCCACCAAATGCGTGCTCGCGGCCCTGCATGGCGACGTGCCCGACGCGGTCTTCAACAAGGATGTGTTGCCCACCTGGGAGCAACGCTACAAATCCAAGAACATCCTGCCCTAGGGATCGGCTCCAGGCCCTGGGCGCATTCCTGCGCCCAGGGCCCGTTTCACATCATGGATATCGCGGATTATCGGCAACGGATCGAGAATGAGCTGACAGAGCTCGCCCAAGCCAGTGCCGATGCCAAGGACGCCCGCGCGCCGGTCGAGCTTGACCAACAGAGCGTCGGCCGCCTCTCCCGCATGGATGCCATGCAGGTCCAGGCCATGGCCATGGAAACCGAACGCCGCCGCCAGGACCGCACGGAAGCGCTTCAAGGCGCCTTGAAACGAATCGATGCGGGAGAGTTCGGTTTCTGTGTTCAGTGCGGCGAAGAAATCGCGGAAAAGCGCCTGGACCTGGATCCCGCCGTCGCCACCTGCATTGATTGTGCCGCCGGCAGCCGCTAAGGCCCTTATGCGCGCCCCGGATTTCCCGCGGACCGCAGACGCAGCATCAAATACCCCCAATAACCGGCGAACGCAGC
>JAHEKA010000443.1 GCA_024638585.1 Rhodospirillales bacterium | reverse complement strand
TGTCTTCAAGACGGAACCCCTGCCCGCCGATCACCCCTACTGGACCCATCCCAAGGTGACGATGACTCCGCATTTCGCCTCCAACGGCGCCGCGCGTTTCGGCGCCGACGTGGTTGTCGACAACATCCGCCGCGATCGGGCGGGCCAGCCTTTCGCCAATATGGTCGACAAGGCACTGGGCTATTGAACCTCATCCGATGAGCGTCGCCCCGGACATCGAAAGCAAGTTCGTCATCGTGACCGGTGCCGATGCGCGCTACTTCGAGCTGGTTTCGGAACAGATCGCCTCGATCCGCCGCCTGCCCCAAGGTGCGGACGCGGCGCTCGCGGTGCTCGACGGAGGGCTCGAGCCCGGGCAGCGCCAGGCCTTGGAGGATTTGGGCGCGCGCATCAAGCCACTCGACTGGCCCGACGCGGCGACAGCCGGCCGGTATGCGGCCCGGGAGTATCTCAAGATCAACCTGAACAAGCCCTGCCTAGACCGATTGTTCCCGGAATTCGAGGTGATGGTGTGGCTCGACGGCGATGCATGGCTGCAAACCTGGGAGGCGATCGACCTTCTGGTCGCGGTCGCGCGCAAGGGTAAGCTTGCCATCGTTTCCCAGGCCTCCCGGCTGCAACGGCGGCATATCGGCCTGCGCCGCCGCCTGTTCGGCTGGGTTGAACCGCGCGGCATCCTATTCAAGAACGCGCGCCGCGCCCGGCTGCCCAAACGGCTTGCCTGGTCGCTGGTGGATCGTCCGGTCCTCAACACCGGCGCCTACGCGCTGTCGCGCGCGGCACCCCACTGGGAGGCCTGGCGAGCCTGGCAGGAACGCTGTATCGCCCATGGGCGGGCCTTCACCTCCGACCAGTTGGCGCTGGCCCTGGCGGTCTATGAGGACGGGCTTGCTTTCGAGGCCTTGCCGGAAACCTGTAACTACATGGGGCCCTGGCGTTGGGACGAGGCACGCGGCGCCTTAGTGCATGAGTTCGCCCCCTATGAGCCCGTCAGTGTGGTTCATCTGGCGGCGCTCGAAGAATTACGCCGGGATAGATTAGCGACCGTTCGTGGCCTGGACATGGAGGATCGGCCGATCGATCTGCCGCTCCGCTTTTCCGCGTTCAGGCAGGGATTTATGAACGTGGCGTCGGAGGATTCCTAGGCCCAACCGGCCTCATGGGATATCCAGGAGTCCAAGTGAGCGGGATTTGCCTGGGAGGAACAAGTCAGGGTGGAGAAGTTGGGGGCTCGCTAGGCGTTGAAGCGAATATCCGGATCAGTGCCTCCTCCAAGGAGATGCCGATGCCCAGCCAGTCATCCGCCTCGGGTGCGTCGCGGAACACCCTGGTTTCGACGTGCATCTCGTTTGTCTTCGCAATGAAGATCCGCGCCAGGCCATAGATATAGTCCTTGTCCGCAATCATCGCCCAACGTGCATCGCCCCACTCCAAGTCGTGCCGCTTGGCGAAGGCAACCAGTTCGTTGATCTCTTCGGGGCCGATCGCTATGTCGCAATCCCGGAAATCGCAGATTGCCTTCAGACCCTGGTGAAAGCCCGGAGATTGCAAAATCTCCTCCTTCACCTCGATGATTTCCCTTGATGAGATGGTCCCCGTGTAGTGGACCGCGACCACGCCCATATCCGCATCGAACTTGATTTCGTGCGCCATTTTTTCTCCCCTTTGCCGGAGGATCCAGTTTTGGTTCTCATTGGTCCCCCGTGTCCTTACTAACCTGCCTTGGAACTACCAGCCCCTCAACAGAAAATTAGTCCCCGTTTGCCAGGGCCTCGTCCATCAGGGTCCGATAGGCCGCCGCGCAGCCCCTGTCGTCAGGCAAGGGGGGCGGGGCCGCAGTCGGCGCTGGCAGCCCGATGAATTTCGCCATGGCCGTGCGCGCGTGGGCAGGATCGGCGATCAAGTCTTGATAATCGAGCGTCATGACCTGGTCGGGTGCAGCGGTCGACCAGTGCTTGACCGCATCGTGCCACAACCGGATCTGATCCATGATCCCGGACAGGTAATAGGAGTAGCCGTGTCCCTCCTGCTGATAGAGGAACTGAAAGATCCGAAGGGCGGTATCGAACGGGTCCCGGGTCACAAGGATCAGACGCGCCTCCGGCAGGGTGCGCAGCAGCACGGGTATGCCCCGCATCAGGTAGGTCGCCGCCACCGTGAGGGTGTAGACCGGGTATCCATCGGCCCGGTTGGCCAGTTTGCGCGTTATAATTTTCCTGAATGAGGAAAGGTAGGCCGCGGGAAGTGCGTATAGTCCGGGCACAAGGTCCAGGCCAATCTCGCCATTGAGATCGTCGACCGATTCGCGCAGAAGGTTCGTCTCATAGCCAAGCTTGACGCCCGGCAGATCCGAGAGCACGGATTCGGCGGTGGATTTCCCGGCGCGTGGCATGCCGCAGATGATGACCAGGCGGGGGCCGTCATGGGACGCCTCCTGCGTGTCGAAGACGCCTTCCCAGCCAGCCGGCAGTCCCTTGGGATATCCGCCCGCCGGACGCATCTCTATCCCGTGGCTTTGCCGGTAGGCGCGATTGGCCGCGAGCAGTTCTTTCCATGCGTTTTGGGCGTCTCCCTCCCTGTCCAGCGCACGGGCACGGCTGAAGCTAAGGCCGATCCGGGCGGGTGCTTGCCGATCCATGGCAGCCCGCGCGGCGTCGATCTCGGGCAAAATGTCGTGCCCACGATCGGCTGGTGAAAAAAAACTCAAGCCGCCGAGGGCGCCCGGCGACAGGGGCTCGATGGCATGGGCCTCACGAAACGCTGCCAAAGCCTTTTCGGGCTTGTGCCAATCCGAATAGAAAAAGCCCAAATGCACCAGGACGCCGGCATCGCCGCCGCTCTTGCCCATCGCCCGTTGGAACAAATCCTCTGCGCGTTCGAAAGCGCCGCGCCAGGCGTGGCAGCGGGCAAGGAGCACCAATGCGGCCACGCTATCGGCAAGGCCGGCCGGTAAGGCCTCCAGCAGCGCAATCGCGTCTTTCGGGCGGTCTGCCGCAAAGGCCGCGTGGGCACGGGCGAGCGGATCCTCAGCGGTTTGATCGGCGGGCGGCATCATGGGCGGGCCCCAGGACGGGACCGC
>JAHEKA010000442.1 GCA_024638585.1 Rhodospirillales bacterium | reverse complement strand
CGGCAGACCGGACTGCCAGGCTATACAGGGGACGCTCGCCTTCGGGCGTCTCGCGGATCTCGCCTATGTCCGTTCAAGGGTATGAAGGCCGAAAAACCTATCGACCGGATAGATCAGGCCGCCATCATCAGGGCATCCGTCCTTGCTTGCAAACCGCTTCTGTCGGGGAGCCGTTTGGCAGCATGAAGATCAAGACGAATACAATGCGCGGCGACGAGGTCGATCTGGTCATGGGTCGAGACAACGACGCACCCGCGCCTCGGAAGGGTGAGCCAGGAATTGCAGCCAGGATGTATAAGACACGCTCCGCCGAAGCAACGCGTTGTCCCATAACCTATTGATTTGAAAGTGGCGTCCCCTAGGGGAGTCGAACCCCTGTTTTCGCCGTGAGAGGGCGATGTCCTAGGCCACTAGACGAAGGGGACGCATCGGCGTCTTGCGCCCCTTACGTAGCCCCTTGGGCCCGGGCGATCAAGCCCTTCGCGCTTATTTCTTGGCCGCCGGTTCCATCCCCTCCGCCCACGCCTCATGCGCGCGCGGCGATGGCAAGCGCGCGGAAATCGCCCGCCTCGAAGAGATAGGCCTGGGGCGCGCCGGACCCGGCCTGAGTGACCGGCACGATCAGCCAGACTTCGCCGTCGACGCCGGCCTCGGCTGCCCAGGCGCGGTCGTGATCCGACGGCCGGTCATGCCCGTTGGGATGGGAATGGTAGGGGCCGATGAGCTCTCTCCCGGTCTCCCGCGCCGCCCGGTGCGCCGCGATCAGCGCCTTGGGATCGACCTCGAACCGGCGGGCGGGCTCGATGGCCACGTTGGCGCAGGCGATCACCTCCTCCACCATCCAGGCGCCGGCCTCGTGCCGGCCCATCAACAGGCCGCAGCATTCATGGGGATAGGCCGCGACGGCGGCGGCCCGGATGGCGGCGAGATCGGCCCCGTCGATGGCCAGTGTCACTTGGCGCCCCCGGCACCGCCCAAGGAAATGGTGGCGCGCACCGTGCCGTTGTCCGCATCGACGACCAACAATTGCTCTCTGCCGTCGGCAAGACGGATGCGCAGCAAGATACGTTTGTCCGAGATGTCCTGCCCCACCACCGTCGCTCCGGCCGGCAACTCGATCGCCTTGGAAGCGGCCGCCGGGGCCAGGGTGCCGGCGCGCTGGATAATGGTCATCACCACCACCGTCACGCCGACGATGATGGCGATTCCCATGATGATGACCAAACTCTTGAGCCCGCCCATGATTTCGGTCCACTCTCCCCGCCATGACGGCTTTGGACTCAGAACACCGCCACCGTGTCACCGCCGGGCCCGACGATCGGGGACGGATCGATGCGTTCCTCGCCGGCCGCATCCCGTCGCTGTCGCGCTCGCGCATCAAGGCATTGATCACCGCGGGTGCCGTCAGCGCCGACGGCGCGACGATAGTCGACCCCTCCCAAGCGGTCAAACCCGGGGGCGCCTATTCGGTGACCGTGCCCGCCGCCGTACCGGCCACGCCCCGGGGCCAGGACATCGCCCTCACGGTGCTTTACGAAGACCTGGCTCTGATCGTCGTCGACAAACCCGCCGGCCTGGTGGTGCATCCTGGACCTGGCAATCCGGACAATACCCTGGTCAACGCATTGATCCACCATTGCGGCGATAGCCTTTCGGGGATAGGCGGGGTCAAACGGCCGGGCATCGTCCACCGACTGGACAAGGACACCTCCGGCGTCATGGTCGCCGCCAAGACCGATGCGGCCCATGCGGACCTGGTCGCCCAGTTCCAGGCGCGCACCATCGAGCGGGCCTATGGGGCTCTGGTCTGGGGCGTGCCCAGTCCGGCCAAGGGCCGGATCACCGGCAATATCGGGCGCAGCCCCCGCAATCGGAAGAAAATGGCCGTGCTGCGCCGCGGCGGCCGCAATGCTGCCACCAATTACCGGGTCATCCGCGCCTTCGACGGCCGGGCCGCGCAGCTCGAATGCCGTCTGGAATCCGGGCGCACCCACCAGATCCGGGTGCATCTCGCCCATATCGGCCATCCTGTGATCGGCGATCCGGCCTATGGTGGACGTGGCCGCCGGGCGGCCGCACTGGGGATGCCGGCGCATCAGGCGCTGCACGCCTTTCTCCTGGGTTTCCATCATCCCGAAACCGGCGAAGCCATGCGGTTTACTGCCTCTTTTCCGCCATATTTCAATGGATTAATCAAAAGGTTAGAGGCGCTTTAAAAAACTTCTATACAAGACCAATTTGGTCATGTATATTTAGTCCGTTGACTGGGCGTAATTGCGCCCCATTTACCAACCTATTGCGGGCTTTCCCCGTATTGGAGACCGACTCGATGGCATCCCTGCCGAACCTGCCGACCCTGACTCCGGAGGGAAATCTCTCCCGCTACCTGCAGGAAATCCGCAAGTTTCCCCTGCTGGAAAAGGAGGAAGAGTACATGCTGGCCAAGCGCTGGCGCGAACACGGCGACACCGAGGCGGCCCACCGGCTGGTCACCAGCCATTTGCGCCTGGTGGCAAAAATTGCCATGGGCTATCGCGGTTACGGCCTGCCCGTGGGCGAGCTGATCTCCGAAGGCAATGTCGGCATGATGCAGGCGGTCAAACGGTTCGACCCGGAGCGCGGCTTCCGGTTGGCCACCTATGCGATGTGGTGGATTCGCGCCTCGATCCAGGAATATATCCTGCATTCCTGGTCCCTGGTGAAGATGGGCACCACGGCGGCACAGAAGAAGCTGTTCTTCAACCTGCGCAAGATCAAGGGCCAAATGAAGGCCCTGGAAGAGGGCGACCTGCCGCCGGAGAAGGTGCAGCGGATCGCCGAACAACTGGCGGTCAGCGAAAACGACGTGGTGCAGATGAATCGGCGGCTCGCGGCCCCCGACCATTCCCTCAACGCGCCGCTGCGGTCCGATGGCGAAGGCGGCCAATGGCAGGACTGGCTGGTCGACGAGACGGAAAGCCAGGAAGAGCAGATCGGCGAAGCCGAGGAATTCCGCCAGCGCACCAAGTTATTGCGTGAAGCCATGAAGGGGCTGAACGAACGCGAACAGCACATCATCTCCGAACGGCGCCTCAAGGACGA
>JAHEKA010000441.1 GCA_024638585.1 Rhodospirillales bacterium | reverse complement strand
ATCAGCCAGTCGACGATCAGGCAATCCACCCGGGACAGGCGAATTTCCTGAAAAGCGTCTTTCGCGTTATCGGCATGTTTCACGGTGCCCACGCCGAAGGCGCGCAGCATGTGTCCTATCAATTGGTGCATGTACTGGTTGTCGTCGACAACCAGAACGGTCACGTCAGAGAAATCCGCGACTTTCTCCGGCACGCTGTCTCCTCCCGACCGGTCTTCCCCGGCCCTTCCATCGCAGGGACCAGCGGATCGAAATAAATGTTATTACCTAGATATATAAGATTAATTACCCATAGGTTAACCGGCGCTGTTCCCAAGACTGGCGGGGCTGTACACTCCCCAACCGGGCGGGATGCGTTTCTAGGGATTGAGCCGTGGGCGAGACCGTTATCGACGTTTATTCGGATCCAATCTGTCCGTGGTGCATGATCGGCAAGCGCCGGCTAGATCGGGCGCTGGCTATGATCGGCGCCGAGCCGCGGGCCGCGGAGGTTCGGGTTCGCTGGCGGGTGTTCCAGCTCAATCCGTCGATGCCTCCGGAGGGGATGGACCGGGCCGCATACCTGGCGGCGAAATTCGGCGGCGCCGCCCGGGCGGGCGAGATCTACCGCGCCATCCGCAGCGAGGGTTCCACGGAAGGTATCAATTTCGCGTTCGAGCGAATCAAGCGCACCCCCAACACGTTGAAGGCCCACGCGCTCATCCGGGCGGCCGAGGAAAGCGGTTTCGACCATGCCATGGTCGAACGGTTGTTTTGCGCTTATTTCCTCGAAGGGCGAGACATCGGCGAGGGTGCTGTTCTGCGGAATCTGGCCGAAGAGGTGGGCCTTCCCGATGCGGACATCACGGCCTGCCTCGCCGATGAGACGGATCTGGGCCCCCTGGTCGCGGAAGACGCGGGCGCGCGGGCGAGCGGCATTTCAGGCGTTCCCTATTTCCTGATAGATGGTCGCTTTTCCCTGGCCGGCGCCGTGCCCGCCGAGGTTCTGGTCCGCGCCCTTCAGCTTGCCGGTCAGGCGGTTTCCTGAGGCGCGCTTGCGCCTTTCTGTCCAGCGATGCGCGCCAGCGCGTCGAGTTCTTGTCCCAGGCCGCGGATCTGATCCGCGGGCGTTGGCCAGTCCGCTCTGATGACCAGGGTATGGTCGGGGCGCAAACGCATGGTGCCGGCCCGCGCGGCAAGGGCGGCGATCAGCCCTTCGGGGTTTGCGAAGCTCTCGCTACGGAATGTCAGCAGGCAGCCGCGGCGGCCTGCATCCGCCTTTTCGACCCCTGCCGCCCGACAGCTCTGCTTCAAGGAAAGGACGGCAAGCAGATTGTCCACCTCCAGGGGCAACGGCCCGAAACGATCGATCAGTTCTGCGGCGAAGGCCTCGATCCCGTCGCCATCGGTGAGCCCCGCAAGGCGCCGGTAGAGACCAAGTCGTAGACCCAGGTCGGCAACATAGCTTTCTGGGATCAGGACCGGGATGTCGAGATTGACCTGCGGTGACCACTCGGCTTCCGCCGGTGCGGTACCCCGCAATTCCGCGACGGTTTCCTCCAGCATGTGCTGGTAGAGCTCGATTCCGACCTCGCGGATGTGACCCGATTGCTCTTCCCCCAACAGGTTGCCGGCGCCGCGGAGATCGAGGTCGTGGCTCGCCAGGGTGAAGCCGGCGCCCAGACTGTCGAGCGTCTGCATGACCTCGAGTCGCTTGAGTGCGCCGGCGGTGGGCACGCGCCTGGGGGCGAGCGTCAGGTAAGCATAGGCACGGACGCGGGAGCGCCCCACCCGGCCGCGAAGCTGATAGAGCTGGCCCAGCCCGAACATGTCGGCGCGGTGGATGATGATGGTATTGACGTTGGGCAGGTCGAGGCCCGATTCGATGATGTTGGTGCTGATCAAGATATCGAACGCGCCTTCCAGGAAGGCGGCCATTGTGCCCTCGATTTCCGCGGCCTGCATCCGGCCGTGGACGGCGCGGACCCGGGCCTCGGGTATGATCTCCGCCATCTGGCCCGTGACCGTGGCGATGTCGCTGATCCGCGGGCAGACGTAAAAGCACTGGCCGCCGCGGTGAATCTCGCGTTTGATCGCCTCGCGGACCACCAGCGGATCGTAAGGCAGCACGAAGGTCCGGACCGCCAGCCGGTCGACCGGGGGACTGGCGATGATGCTCATGTCCTTGACACCGGTGAGGGCCAGTTGAAGCGTCCTGGGAATCGGCGTTGCGGTGAGGGTGAGGACGTGGACGTCAGAGCGGAGTTGCTTCAGCCGCTCCTTATGGGCGACGCCGAAATGCTGCTCCTCGTCGACGACCAAGAGGCCGAGATTGGCGAAATCGATGCTCTTGGCCAGCAGCGCATGGGTGCCGATGACGATGTCGACGCTTCCGTCCGTGAGCCGTTCCTTGATCCGCGCGGCATCGGTCGGGGGTACCAGGCGCGAGAGCTGGGCAACTTGGGCGCCGGTCCCTTCGAAGCGCGTGGAAAAAACCTCAAAATGTTGGCGGGCCAGCAAAGTTGTGGGCACCACCACCGCGACCTGGGTACCGGACATGACGGCAGCGAAGGCGGCGCGCAGCGCGACCTCGGTCTTGCCAAAACCGACATCGCCGCAGATCAGCCGGTCCATGGGCCGGTCCCGAGCCAAGTCGGCCAGGGTGTCGGCGATGGCGCGCTGCTGGTCGTCGGTTTCGCTGTAGGGGAAGCGGGCGCAAAATTCCTCGAACTCACCACCGCCCGGCGCCATCGGCTTGGCCCGGGCCAGCGTCCGCGCGGCGGCGATCTTGAGAAGCTCTGAGGCCATCTCCCGGATCCGGTTCCTGAGCCGTGATTTCCGAGACTGCCACGCGGCGCCACCCAACCGGTCGAGGGTGACCGTTCCCTGATCTTCGCCATACCGGCTCAGCACGTCGATGTTTTCTACCGGGACATAGAGTTTGTCCCCGCCGGAATAAATCAGGCGCAGGCAGTCATGAGCGGCGGCCTTTTTGCCGCCTTCGCCCGGCAGTTCCAGGGTCTCAAGCCCTTCGTAGCGGCCGATGCCGTGATCGGTATGGACCACCAGATCGCCTTCTTCCAGGGCCGAAAGCTCGGCTGCGAAGGCCTCCT
>JAHEKA010000440.1 GCA_024638585.1 Rhodospirillales bacterium | reverse complement strand
ACTGGAACACCATCGTCAGCCCCCGCTTGTAGGGCGGTTGGTCGGTGACGTCTTTTCCGTCGATCAGGATCTTCCCACGCGAGGTTTCTTCCAGCCCGCCGATCATCCTCAGAAGCGTGGACTTGCCGCAGCCCGAGGGCCCGACGAAAACCACGAACTCGCCGTCGTCGATTGTCAGGTCCACGCCCTTGATCACCTGAAGATCGCCAAACCATTTCTCCGCTGCTTTCAGCTCAATCTGGCCCATCAGGTACCTCCGTCTGCGTCGCGTCCGGCCCAGGTCAACCAGATCGCGGCGGTCCAGGTGAAGTTTGCTCCGCCGCATGGCGTCCCGTCGAGCGGGTCGAAATACTCGTTGAAGCCGCCCTTTTCTATGACCTCTGCGGTCTCGCGGCGAAGCCTTTCGGCCAGGTCCGACTTGCCGGCTTCGATCAGACCCATGGCGATCAGTGAATTGACCACCGGCCACATCGGCCCACGCCAATAGCGCCTGGGGTTGAAACTGTCAGCTGCCGGGTCCGCGCTGGGGATCCCATAGGCGACCCGATCCCAGACCGCTGTCAGGCGGGCCTCGACCGCGGGATCGACCTCGCCGGCAAGCCAGGCGAGAAAAGCGCCCGATCCCATAATGTTGGCGAATTGTCCGGTTCGCAGGTCCCTGGCGTCGTAGCACCCAAGATCGGAATTCCAGATCTTCGGCAGTCCGGCCGCCAGCGCCGCGGCCCAGCCCTCGATCTCGCTCACATCCTCGCCCAATGCGCGTCCGATCGCGGCAAGATCGCGATGCGCCCGGATCAAGATGAAGGTCATCGCCGGGTCCGCCATAAGGAATGGGCCGTTTGCAGTGATCTCGGCCTGGTCCCAGCCGCAGGCCTTGCCGAATTGCAGGATCGCGAGATAACGGTCGTAATCCGTTTTCGAAGGGCGCATGGACGCGTCGACATGGCCGGTGTCCCGGCGGGTGTAATCGCCGACATTGGTTCCATCGACGTTTTTCATCCCAGGATCCCAGTCGGGGCAATTGTCACGCCCCGATTCCCAGGGGTGCGTGATGGCGGCCACGCCCGAGGCGCAGCGGTCCCGGTGCCACCAGCGGTGCCAGGCGACAAGCTTGGGATATAGCGCCCCGATGCGCGGGCGGCCCGCCTCGGGGTCTGCATCCCAGATCTTGCGCGCAAGGATCGCCGCGACCGGTGGCTGGCTGATGCCCGAGGTCTGAGGATCGCTTGTCGCGGTGCCCCAGACATCCGGACCCGGAAAGTAGCCCGGATCAGGCTGCCAGAAGGCTATGTGGGGCGCCATGCCGTTGGCCCACTGCGCCTTGAAGAGCGTCTCGATCTCGGTCCAGGCACGATTAATGTCAAAGGTGGAAAACCCCCAGGCCGCAAAGGCCGAATCCCAGTTCCACTGATAGGGATAGAGCCCCGCTGTCGGGATCGTGTATCCCCCCCTGTCGTTTCCGCGCAGGATGGCGCGCGCCTGTTCGTTGAGCTGCATCTTCATCCCTTTACTGCTCCGGCGGTCATGCCACGCGTCATGAATCTTTCGAGCCCCAGGAACATCACCATGATCGGCACGGTGGCGATCACCGCACCGGCCATCAGGTGCTGGCGCGGGATTTCCGATGAGTTCAGCGATGCAATACCGCGGGTCAGCGTGAATTTCGACGGATCGTCGAGCAGCATGAATGCCAGGAGGAACTCGTTCCAGGCGATCATGAAGACGTACAGCGCGACCGAAGCGAGCGCCGGTAGCGACAATGGAAGGGTGATCTTCCAGATCACCTGAAGGCGGTTGAGGCCGTCCATCAGCCCCGCTTCCTCGACCTCGGCCGGCAGCCCCCGAAAATAGCCCTGCAGCATGTAAAGCGCCACGGGAATCGTGGTGACCGGGTAGATCAGGACGATGCCGATGATCGTATTTCTCAGCCCGGTCATCGAGAACACGATATAGATCGGCAGCGCCAGCACGATCATCGGCACCATGTAGATCAGAAGGATCGAGCGGGAGAACGCCGCGCGCCCCTGAAAGCGCAGTCGCGCCACCGCGTAGGCGCCGGGGACGCTGAACAGAAGCGTAATGAGAACGGTCAGCACCGAGACGTAAAACGAGGTCCAAAGATACCAGCCGAAATCGAAGTCCCGGATCAGTTCGGTATAGCTGCGAAAAAGGTCCCAGCCCTGCGAGAGGTCGATCGAGAAATCAAGCGGGTTCACCATCAACTCGGCCTGATTCTTCAAGCTGGTCATCACCATCACGTAAAAGGGGATGATCACGATGGCGGTGAAGAAGATGTAGCCCGAGCCAGAAAGAAAGCGGATCGCGGCTTCCTCGAACGCATGCCGGCTGAGTGCGCCCAATGGCGTGTCGTGCAGGAACCGCACCAGCGGCCAGCCAATACCAACGCCGGTCAAAAGCGCGGCAATCGCCTTGGCGCCGGCGCCCACGTCGTCGGTCAGCAAAGGCCCCAGGCCAACAAAGAGCAGCGCGGCGAGGACCGCAACCGCAAGCACCATCATGACCCGCATGTCCCTGAAATAAAGCGCCGCCAATCCCAGCGGCGCACCGAAGATCACCGATTGCGTGATCGAGGGCCGATAGGCGTCACCGGTGGCAAAGCTCATGGCGACCGAAACGGTCGTAGCGATGAGGAAAGTCCAGAGCGCCCCGATCAAAGGGCCGGTCACGTATCCAAAACGCAAATATCTCATAGGCCTTCCTCGCGGCTGATGTAGCGGAAGAACACGAAAGAGAAGAGCAACAGGCAGGCAAATATCACCACTGCCACCGCCGCACCCGCACCGATGTTCGAGATGGCGAAGGCTTGCTCGTACACGTTGACAGTCAGGGTTCGGGTGCCGGCATTGCCCCCCGTGAGCAGGAAGATGTCGTCGAATTTGTTGAAGGTCCAGATAAAGCGCAAAAGGAACAGGACCGACAAGATGCCCAGAAGCATCGGCAGCGACAGATACCAGAATTGCTGGAACGGCGAGGCTCCGTCCATGTCCGCGGCCTCATACATGTCCGTATCAATGGACTGCAAACGCGCAAGGATGAACAAAAAGCACAGCGGGAAATAGCCCCACATCGCGAACACCG
>JAHEKA010000030.1:10470-12476 GCA_024638585.1 Rhodospirillales bacterium | reverse complement strand
GCCGGTGGGGAATGTCGACACCCGCAACCTTGGCGCCCATCTCGAACACCCGATGGTCGCCGATCACCAGGATCTTCGCCCGGGCGCGGACGTCCTCCGCATCCAGCAGCTTGGCCGCCAGTTCGGGCCCGATCCCATTGGGATCGCCCAGCAACACACCGATGCAAAGGTCACTGGTTATGGGGCCGGGTTCAGAGCCGGTCATTCGTCAACGTCATCGATGTCCGCCTGGCCGGTGATCCGGCGGCGGATATGGGACCAGGAAATCCCGATCCCCAAAATCGTCGCAAAGGCGAAGAGCAGCACCCAGGTCGCCACGGTCGGATTTTTGAGATCGAGCCAGCCGAAGTCGATCGTCACCCAGATCATGGCGCCCAACAGGGCCGCGGCCAGGACGACTCCAATCGGCCCGATGGAGCGGAAGGTCGCCCGCAGGTAAATGATGAAAAGGATGGCGAGCAAGATGCCGACCAGCGCCTTGAGCGCCATCATCTCGTTTCCCCCGTCCACCACCCACTGATAGTAGGAGTAATTGGTCGGATTGAAGGTCGCGAAGACCAAGACCAACGCGATCCCCCAGCGGATCAGGAAGGACGAGGACTTGAAACGGGCTATGGCCATGTTGCTCTCTCCGGCATTTCGGGCAGCCGTGCCGCCATCGGCAAACACGACCGCAATCGTCTCGGTCCAGTATATAGCCACCGGGCGATTGGAACAGCCTCCCGGGATTTGCCCCGCTTGCCGACCTGCGCCCGCTCACGCGCCGGCCTCTTGTTCGGCGGCGAGCCTCGGCACCGGCTTGTCGTCGATGGGCACATGGAGGACCGCGGCGACGAAGCCCGCGACGATGATCATCCACCAGGCGTAGTCATAACTGCCGGTCAACGTGCGGATAATGCCGCCTAGCCAAACACTGGTAAAACTGCCGATCTGGTGGCTCAGGAACACTACGCCATAGAGCGTCGCGAGATAGCGCGGCCCAAAGATCTGGGCGACGATTCCCGACGTCAAAGGCACCGTCGCCAGCCACAGGAGTCCGACGGAACAGGCGAAGATGATCACCGTGATCTTACTGACCGGAATCAGGAAAAAGGCAAGGAACACGAAAGACCGGGCCATATAGAGGTTCGCCAGGAGATATTTCTTGCGGTAGCGGCCGCCTAGGAACCCGGCACTTTGCGTCCCGATCATATTGAACAGACCGATCAAGGCGATGGCCGTAGCCGCCATGGCGCCGCCCACCACCGTGCTGTTGAGATAGTTTTCCAGGTGGTTGTTGATGAACTGGATCTGGAAACCGCAGACAAAGAAAGCCGTGGTCAACAGCAGGAAACCGCGATGACCGCCGGCCTCCTTGATCGCTTCGCCCAGGCTCTGGCGGTCCTTCTTGTCGAGGGTGTCGCTGGCGGCGTGCCGGATGGCAAGCGCGAGAGGCACCACCATCAAGGCCATGAAACCGAGCACCGTGGCGGCAAACACCCATCCCTGGCCGGAGATCATGCGGTGGCTCAAAGGCACGATCAGCATCTGCCCCGCGGTGCCGCCGGAGACCACCACGGCCAGCCAGAAGGTGCGGTTCTCTTCCGGGGCGACGCGGCCGACGATGGAGAGCAGCATGGGCAACGCGATCCCCGCCGACCCGATCCCCATCAGCAGCCCGACATTGATCACCAGTTCGGCTTCCGTGGTGGACCGCGCCATCAACATCAGGCCGGCGGCGTACAGCACGCTGGACATCACCAAGACCTTGATCGGCCCGAAACGGTCGGCGATCGCCCCCATCAGGGGTGCGCACATGCCATAGATCAGAAGCTGCAGCCCGGTGGCGAACGACATCACCCGGACGTCCTCGCCCCAGCCCAGGCCTTCGGTCACCGGACGCAGGAACATCCCCATGCTCTGGCGCCCGCCATAGGCGGTCAGGATGATGGCAACGGCGCAGATCAGGACGAACAGCGGGCTGCGCCAGAAATGCTTGGACATGGGGGACGGTCTCCTAGGGGAGG
>JAHEKA010000030.1:9072-10370 GCA_024638585.1 Rhodospirillales bacterium | reverse complement strand
GAAGGCAAGTACGACCTGGTTGATCTCGACCCGATTCAACACCTCGATACCTTGGATCGCGGCGCAGCGTTCGGCGATCAGGCGGGCGCAGCGGCAGTGCCGTTCGATCATCTCGGCAACGCCCGCGCGTCCCAAGGTCTGCAGCATGGTCCAGGTCGCGAATCCCCGGGCCCGGCGGGAAAGCTCCGGATTGTAGTGTGTCGAATTGCGACCGTCGCCGGGAGCTTCGTTCAAGTAACTCGCCGTGATGTCCATGGCGCGGCGGTGGGCTGCCGGGTCGCGTACGATGGCGTAACCGCAATCGTAGGGCACCTGAATCCACTTATGTCCGTCGACGGCCCAGGAATCGGCCCGCTCCGCCCCGGCGGCGAGGCCCCTGAGGCCAGCAGTCGAGCGCACCCACAGGCCGAAGGCGCCATCGACGTGCAGCCAGGCTCCGCGGGCCGCGGTCACGTCGGCGATGTCACCGAATCGGTCGAAAGCACCGGTGTTGATCTGCCCGGCCTGACAGATGACGATCGCCGGCCCCTCATGGGCCGCGAGCGCCTCGCCCAATGCGCCGGGATCGAGGATACCCTGGTCGTCGGTAGCGACGTGGGCGATGTTGCGTTCACCGAAGCCGAGATACCTCAGCGCCGCAAAGTTCGACGCGTGGGCCGCGTCACTGACGAATATCCTGACGTCCGGCGCCCCTTGCAGTCCGTCACGACCGAAATCGTGGCCGGCGCGGGCCAGCACCTCGCCCCGGGCCGCGGCAAGACAGATAAACGCAGCCATGGTCGCCCCGGTGGTGAATCCGACCGAGCATTCTTCGGGCAATTCCAACAATTCCAGAAGCCAGCGGCCCGCGACCTCCTCGGCGATGGCTGCGGCGGGCGCAGTCTGATAGATGCCGGCGTTCTGCCCCCAGGCGGACGTCAGCCAATCGGCGGCAACTCCCACGGGATGCGAGCCGCCCATCACCCAGGCGAAAAACCGCGGATCGATATTACCCACGAGGCCCGGTTCCGCCGCCCGGATGAGATCGTCGATGACCTCGGCGCCGGGCCGGCCCCGGTGGGGAAGACCGATATCGAACGCCGCCCGCAGATCGTCGGCATCCGCGGCGGGGTGCAGCGGATGTCGGGCGGCCCGAAACCGCCGGCCGTACTCCGCCGCGCGGGCGAGCGCGCGGGCGCCGTCGGGGTCCCGGTCTTCCTCGCTCATCGTGGATGTAGCCATTTGGGCAGGAAGCTATAGGCATCGGCCTTCTTGGTGCGGTCGAACGCGACGCTGCACTCGGTCAGCATGTCCTGCAA
>JAHEKA010000030.1:0-8972 GCA_024638585.1 Rhodospirillales bacterium | reverse complement strand
CCGTCGGGGTCCCGGTCTTCCTCGCTCATCGTGGATGTAGCCATTTGGGCAGGAAGCTATAGGCATCGGCCTTCTTGGTGCGGTCGAACGCGACGCTGCACTCGGTCAGCATGTCCTGCAACCGGCCCTCGTTGAACGCGTCCAGGGTTTCCGTGCAGCCGCCGATATGAATGCCGCCGACGAACACCTGGGGAATGGTGGGCACGCCGGTCTTCTGGCGCAGGACCACACGGATCTCGCCACCCCGGTTGTCTTTCTGGTAGTCCGCCGAATCGAGGTCGACCGAGCGGTAAGGGATACCGAACTCGGCGAATAGGCGCCTCAGCGACCAGCAAAATTCGCACCATTCAAGGGCGAACATCACCACCGGATCCGCCTTGTCCGCGATCACTTCCTCGACGAAGGCGGCGGCCTCGGGCGAGAGCGGCTCGTCCGCCGCGGCGGGCTGGGACGGCGGCGGCGCGGCGGAAACGTCGAACCGGTAGCGCGGGGTCGAGGCGGCGATCTCAAGCTCTTCCTCGGTCATCGCCTCAGGGACGCCTTCGAACAACGGGGTCGACAAGTAGCGTTCGCCGGTATCGGGGACCATCGCCAGGATGCGCGCGCCGTCCTTGGCCTCCTTCGCGACCTCGATGGCGCCGGCGAAGGTCGCGCCGCCGGAGATGCCGCAGAAGACGCCCTCGCGTTGGGCAAGATCGCGCGCGCATTGCAGCGCGTCGTTGCCTTTGATGGCCAGGAAGCGGTCGACCAGTCCCGCCTCCAATGCATCATTGGCAAGCTTGGGAATGAAATCGGGCGACCAGCCCTGCATCAGATGGGGCCGGAAATCCGGATGGCTTTCCGCGGGGCTGCCATCGTCCAGGAACGGCTGCGGTGCACCGCCCGCAAGAAGCTGCGAATTGTCCGGTTCACAAGCGACGATTTGCGTCTTTGGACTGCGTTCCTTCAGCACCCGGGCCACGCCCTTGAGCGTTCCCCCCGTGCCGGTGCCGGTGACCCAATAGTCAAGCCCGCCTTCGGCGAAATCAGCCAGAATCTCCTCCGCCGTGGTTCGGCTGTGGATATCGGGGTTGGCCTCGTTCTCGAACTGGTGGCAGAGGAACCAATCGTGCTTTTCGGCAAGCTCGCGCGCCTTGGCCAACATGCCGCTGCCCTTTTCCGAAGCGGGCGTCAGAATCACCTTGGCACCGAGGAATCGCATCAGCTTGCGCCGCTCGACGGAGAAATTCTCCGCCATGGTGACGACCAGGGGATAGCCCTTCTGGGCGCAAACCATGGCCAACCCGATGCCGGTGTTGCCGCTGGTCGCCTCGATCACCGTCTGGCCGGGTTTGAGGCTGCCGTCTTGTTCCGCCGCTTCTATGACGCCCAGCGCCAGCCGGTCCTTCACCGAGCCCAAAGGGTTGAACGCCTCCAACTTCACGAACAGTTCGACATTCGCGGGGCCGAGGTTGTTGATGCGGACCACCGGCGTGTCGCCGACGGTCTCCAAAATCGAATCCCTGATACCGGTCATTGGATGGCTCCATCGCTTCTTGTGGCGTTGTCGGGCTCCCAGGAAACATCATTTTGGGTCGTTTGAACAGCGACGGCGCGCCACCTCAATCCACCGGCCGGGGCAGCGCCGGTCGGTGCTCCCAAAGCCCACGCGCAGGTTAAGCAACCCCGGCCTGTGCCCTATTCCGGGTTCTGCTGATTTCCGCAGCTCCGACCGGTGGTCTGCTATTTGCAAGAGACCTTGCGTGCCTCGTTACCATTGCCGAGATAGGCGATCTCGCAGTTCATGCCCACCTTGAGCTTGCCGCGGGACGATCCCTTGCCGCCGATCACGATCTCGGTCCGCGAACGGCTCACCTTGACCTTGTGCTCGCCACCCTTGACCTTGAAGGTGAGTCGCCGGCCGCCTCGTTTGACCGCGGTCAGGACTGTTTTCGCTCTCAAAACCGTGGTCGCCGCCACCGGGCCGCCGGCTCGGGTCCAGGCCTTGTTCCAGGCTTTCTGGACCCGGGGAAAGACCGTGATCAGGCTTTCGGGCGTGCGCGGCGCGGTCGGCTTGCCCTTTATTTCGTTGTAGTACTGCACCATGCCCTTGTCCTGCAGGTCCTTGTGCACCGGTGAAGCCTTGGTCGTGTAATACTGCGCCACCTGGCCTTCCTTGCTGAGGAACCAATTGAGGAAGATCTTCGACGAATAGAGGTTCTTCGCCCCCTTGATGATGATCAGTTCGGAGATCGCGACGGGCACGGGTGTCGGGCAATGCCAGGCGATTGGCGCGCCCTTTTCGGCATATCCGAAGACGCGGTAGTCGGTGGCCGGAAGCGCCGCGTGGAATTCGCCGGCAATGTTGAGCGTCACGATCGCCCTCGCGCCTTCCTTGCGCAATTGCGGACGCACCTTTGTGAACAGGCCGTCGATGAACTTCAGCGTCCAGTCTTCTCCCTTGGCGGCCCACAGCGGCAGGATCCAGTTGTGGGGCCGGTTTGAGATCCCCAGGTTTTGATTGTGCAGGACCTTGGCGGTCAGGAGATCCTCCCAACGTGCCGGTAGATCTTTCTTTTTCAGAAGGCCGGTGTTGTAAGCCATGCACCAGTATTTGACCTTCTCGCCGATCCAACGGCCGTCTTTGCCGCGCATCTCCGGATGGATGCGTTTGAAGTTCGGCAGGTCGCTCAGATCGGTAAGGGCGCCGGCGTCGCGGTAGAGCTTCATGCCGGCCCCCACAGCGGCGATGACATCGGCGATCACCCGCCCTTCCTTGAAGGCGATCAGCGGCTTGTCCACGCGGCCGACGCGGCTGGTGCGCTGGTGGGTAATCTTGATCGAGGGAAACCGCGCCCTAAACGGAGCGATGAAGTCGGGCCATTCCCGGCTGGTGAAATTGCCGATATAGCGGACCGTGCCTTCCTTCTTCGCCTTGGCGATCCAGTCCGCAGGCATTTTCAACTCCTGATCCAGGCCGCTGAGGATGTCCGCGTCGAATTTGAGCGCCTTGAGCATGTCCTGCGTCGGTTTGGGGAGATCGGCACCGGCGGCGGGCAGGGCGAGCGCGGCTGCGAGGGCAAAGGCGCCCAATGCCGGTGTTAGGATCCGGCCGCGGCCGATGGGGTCGTAGCGCGATTGGTTCATGAGGTCCTCCCTTGGGGTTGCTTTTCCGGTTCCGTGTCGGCTCCGGATTTTTTTGGGCAATCGGTTATCGGCTGCGGCGCTTCTCGGCCGCCTGGCCTATTCAGCGGCGGCGGGGCGGTTGCCCCAGACTTGGCTTTCCACCAGTTCGGTGAAAGGGGTGGTCGCGGGCGCTTCGAGCCTCAGCGACCGGGCGCGGTAATGGGCTGGGTTGCCGCCCGGCGGGGCCTTGCCCTCGGCCAAATCCTTGAGAACATCCAGCAGATAGCGGCGAACGCGGACGATGGAACTGTCGCCCACCAGGAGGTGTTCCTTGGTGCGGTCGGCGATCGGCCCCATGGATTCCTGGATACCGCAATCCTGGGCACCCAGGCTCTTGATGCCGGTGTAGGACTCGCCGCTCGCCTGCAATTCACGATCGATCAGGAAATCATTGGCCTTGGTCTGGATCGCCCGGTCGGTCCCCGGAATGTTCTCGGTGTGGATGCCGCGCCACGCCAGTTCCCGTTCCAGGTCCTCTTCGGTGAAGGGGCGCTCGGTGTTGAAGTTGATCGAATACAACATGGTGTTTTCGTCATCCATCGGCATCCACATATGGGCGGCCCGTGGGACCGAGGGGATCACCTTGTGAAACGGCATCATCATCAACTCGACATGCCAGGACAGATTGCCGTCCCCGATCTCCCGCCCGCCACCGAAGGCAAAACCCGCGGGCAACGGACAGAATTCATAGATCGACGGCACGATGCGCCGGTGCCGGTCGGTGTTGCCCCGGCGCATATCCACCGTCCCGCTATGCAGAAAGGTCAGATGAGTCTGATCGAAGCCGCCATCGAAACCTTGTAGCCAGTTGCATTCCTGGATGTGGCGGGTTGCGAATCGGTGATCGTCGGGGACCTCGGCCCATTCGAGTTCCGGCAACTCGGGCCTGCAATCCGCCGGCCCCATATAGGCCCAGATCACCCCGCCCGCCTCTTCGCAGGGGTAGGCCTTGATCTTCATGTTCTTCTTGACGGCGCTGATCTGGTTCTCGGGCGTCCCGGGCGGCAGGCAGGGCACGTCGACGCAGTTGCCTTCGACATCGAACTTGATGCCGTGATAGACGCAGCGCAGACCGCATTCCTCATTGCGGCCGAAGAACATCGATGCCGTGCGGTGGGGGCAGGCCTCGTCGATCAGGCCGATGCGGCCTTGCGAATCGCGAAACGCCACCAGGTCCTCGCCCATGAGACGCGCGCGCAGTGGCGGGCCATCGGGCTTTTCCAACTGATGAGAAAACGCCACCGGCACCCAGTAACGCCGCATCAATTCTCCCATCGGCGTGCCTGGACCGGTCCGGGTGAGCAGTTCGTTTTCTTCCGGCGTCAGCATGGCGTTTTTCTCCCTACAGCGAATATTAACTCGGCCGGGCGCCGAATCAATGATCCTCGGGCACCGGGCCATGTCCCGGTCGGCGGTGGATCACCCTTCCATCGACCGGAATCGCGCCCCACACCCGTGCATAGCAACAGATAAGACCAACCTTTGGTGATCCGGCTGCGGTTAGGATTGGTTAACGGTGTTGAACAGCAAGAGCCGAAAACCGGAATCACGGTGATCCATGATCGGGAGCATCCGCGATGCAAATCAGAAAGATGATCCTCTCCGGCGCGGCAGCCGTGGCCGTTGGCCTTCTGCTGTGCCCGGACGCGGGCGCGCAGCAACGCGGCCGTGACCGCGGGCCGCAGGGCGTGGAGAACGACCAGCAGCAGGAGCGTGGCCGACGTGGCGATGGAGAAGGACAGCAAGATCGACGCGGTCAGCGTGGCGACGGGGGCACGCAACGGAATCGTCGCGTCCGGCGCGGCGACGGAGAGACACAACAGAATCCGCGC
Organism: Rhodospirillales bacterium; assembly: GCA_024638585.1. Lineage (GTDB taxonomy): Bacteria > Pseudomonadota > Alphaproteobacteria > SMXQ01 > SMXQ01 > SMXQ01. The sequence continues at coordinate 3,975 of JAHEKA010000030.1, read as the reverse complement.
GGTCGGCGCGGAGATGGGGACAGGCGACAGAACCGTCGGGACCGGCGCGATGCCCAAAGCGGTGATGGCGACCGGCGCGGTCGGCGAGATGGCCGCGGCACGCGCCAAGTCCAGGACCGGCGCGGTCAGCGCGATGGCCATGACGCACCCCGGCGCGCGGCGCCCCCGCGCCAACGCCGGGATTTCCGAGGCGACCGGGACCGACGCCGCGCATCACCGCCGCAGCAGCGCCGGCGCTACGATCGCCGCGCCGAACGGCGCTGGCACCGGGACGGCCGCCGGGTGCGGCGAAATATCTATATTCCCCGGCGCTGGGCCTATCGCGACCGGCCCCACCATCACAGGCTGCGAGGGCGACGCTATGGCCGGGTCTGGTGGTGCGGCTACAGATGCCGCATCGGATTGCTGTTCGGCTTTACCGTTTGGTCGACCCATACCGTAATGTCCTACAACTCCGGCTACAGCTTTCCGGTTTGGGAAGCGCTCGAGTACAACAGCACCGGCGAAACTTCACTGTGGGAGTCGGGCTGGGGCTACGTGGAATTTACCCCAACCCGGACCTTCCAGCGGCGCTATGGCGGATATTTCCGCGATTGCCGGAACTTCCTGCGCGTCGTGGTCCGCAATGACGGGTTCGAGCGCCGTTACCGCGGAACCGCCTGCCGCAATCCCAACGGCTCCTGGTGGATCGCATCGTCAGCCCGCGTGTTTTGAGCACTGGGCGGTTCGGGCCGGAGCGCCGATGGCCCGCGCCAGCCCTGCCACTTGACGGCAAACCTGGGAAAGCCCTGGCGGGGCTCGACGCGGACCCAGGCCCAGCTCAATCGGTCAGGGTCACTTGAAGCTGATGGAGGCGAACACGGCTTCGATCGCATCATAGTCCTTGGGCGCCTTGACCCATGCGGTCATGGTCAGCCTGATCGGGCCGATGACGGATTGCTTCAGGTTGGGGAAATGTACCCCAATGAAATACGGCCTATCCGCCGACCGCCCGGGCGCCAACGCGGTGACGATCCTGGCCGCCTTGCCGCCGATCTGCACCTCCCGGGCTTGGTATTTCTGATACGCGCTCTCAGCCTTCAAGGGATCCGAATAGGCCCCGTAATCGAAGGCCAGCATGAAAGCCGGTGTCTTGATCCGCCCGACCATGGAATCGATCCCCCGCCCCGGGACATGGGCGCTGCCGGGCGGCGCCTTGAGTTCGAACTTTCCCCCGACGTCGAGCACGATCCAATCTGCGGGAACCTTATTCGTCATGGCCGAGACCGCAGGGTGGGCACCTAACAAGGCAATCAATAGGCAGCCCAGGATCAGAAAGCCGCCGATCCAGGGCTTATCGGAAGTAGAGAGCCGTGCATGCATGGTGTCGAACCGTGCCCGGGCGTGTAAGCGCCGCCCGGCGAACAGCAGGCTTAAGCGGCCGCCGGTTGCCCGGCGTCAGCCGCGCGGTGGCGCCGCCGCATCCAAGCCAACCCCAAGATCCCGGACAGAAATAGGATCCCCGCCGGTGGGATGGGCGTGATCAGCACCGGTGTGATCGAGACAAACATGCCCCCCGCCCCGTCCTGGACAAAGGGACTGCTCTGAATGGTCGTGATCTGCCCGGGTGTGAGCGCCGTGCCTCCGCTGATCGATCCGAACATCAAGTTACCCGCCACGGCGACATGCACCAAGCCAAGGGCATGGCCCAGCTCGTGGGCATTGAGCTCGGTGCCGTTAACGCCCGCCGCGAAGGCAGATTCCACGGCGACGGCGTTGCCCCCGATCTAACCGCAGCCGATGATCGCGGGATTCTCGGTGCTGCAGAAAACGATATCGTCGACGAAGAACATGAACACCGTCGGCCCGGATTCAGCCAAGCCGAACAAGGCGTTGAGCTCGGGCTCGTTGTCGATGCTCAACAAAGCGGGGTTATTGACGACAACGGTGGGATTGAAACTGACGTCGACGCTTGCCGGGGCGAACACGGCATCCATGCCCGCCTCATTCCTGGTCACGAACGCTGCTTTGGCATCCAAAGCAGCGACAACCAACAACGCAACTGCACAAACCAACGATGTAATCTGTTTCATAACTGTAACAGTCCCAAAAAGAAGCCACCCTGAACAGCATGAAAACAGTAACGCCCGCACCGGACCCAATCTAGCAAAATCTCATGACAGGCATGATTATTTGCAAAATGTTTGCTCTAATTGGTCGAATTGGTATTCAATACAAACGGGGGGCAGCGTCAGCCAGGCGATAATGCGCATCGAGCGGCGCGCTGCGATCAATATTCCGGTGCGCGGAACGGCTGCACGTGCTCGGGCCGAAGGCGGAGATCCAGGTTTTCCCTCCCGCACGGCGTCGTAGGTTTAGGCTGAGTAGATGTTGAAGAAACTGCCCATCGCGCTTTTGTCCCTAATGTTGCTGGCCGCGCCGCTGGCCGCCCAGGATTATCATCGGGGCTGGACCGCCTTCCAGAAGGGCGATTACGCCACCGCGCTCAAGGAATGGCGCGCCTTGGCCGACACCGGACACGCCGTAGCGCAATTCAACCTCGGGCTCATGCATGCCAAGGGTCTGGGCACGCCTAAGGACGAATCGGTTGCGGTGCGTTGGTACCGGCGCGCGGCCGAACAGGGCCATGTGGATGCACAGAACAACCTGGGCTTCATGTACGGAACCGGCCGGGGGGTCGAAATCAACCACGCCGAGGCCGTGATGTGGCTGCGCCGTGCCGCGGAACAGGGCGACGCCGACGCGCAATACAATCTCGGCGTCATGTATATGAAGGGCCGCGGCGTCCCGCGCAACCAAGCCCAGGCGGCCTCCTGGTATCGAAAGGCGGCGGGCCAGGGCCAGGCCAAGGCGATGGACGCCCTCGAGTATCTGTCGAAGCAGCGCCGGGCCGTGGCTTTGAAATCCAAGACGCCGGCATCCCCCGTAACCCCCGCTGCCCCGGCCGCCGTCGCCGAGGCGGCCGCGCCGGCCGCCACCAATGGCGCCGACAAGCCCGCGCCCGCCAAGCCGGTCACGCCCACTCGGCCCCGCGCCCCGGACACAGCCGCGTCGGAGAGCCCGGCAGCGGCCATACCGGACACCACCGCATCGGCGCGCGCGGCGGCGAGCGCCACGAAGCCGTCTCCGGCCTCCGCGACGGGCCCTGCGGCCCCGCGGCTGCCCAGAACCCTTCCCACGAGCCGGCCCCCAGCATCAAGCGCGGGGGTCAAGACCGCTCGGGCGAAACCATCCCGAGACACCGCAAACAAGGCGGCCGTCTTCCGGGTTCAGCTGCTTTCGGTCAAGACCAAGGCGCGGGCGGCGCAAGAGGCGGGCCGCCTGACGTCCAGATACAAGCCCGTTCTCGGATCCCTCAAAGTGGTCCCGGTGCGCGCCGATCTGGGCGACCGCGGCGTCTTCTACCGGCTCCGCGCCGGTCCGTTGGACAGCCGGGCGGCGGCAGCATCGCTGTGCCGCAAGCTTTCCGCGCGCAACCAGGGATGCCTGGTGGTCACCCGCTAGGGGCCCTGCGCCGCTGGCGCGATCGTCGCTGTCAGCTCCACCCCCGGTTCCAGCGTTCGCCCATTTCGATCTTGTGCTTGTAATAGGCCCATTCGTTGGAATGGCCGCCCCTGGCCTGGAGGTGCTCCTTGGCGCCGGGCGCGGCGCCCAGTTGCCGACTGCTTTCCGCCATCTCGTCCAGAAAGCCCTGGTCATGGGCGGCGAAACCGAGGCTGTGCGCAAGGCTTTGGATCTTCGCCGTCCGCTCCAGATAAACGGAGGCCATGCAGGCTTGGTCGATGGTCCGGCCGACAGTGACGATTCCGTGGCCCTTGATAACCACCGCGTTGGCCTCGCCCAGCGCCACGGCAAGCTCGATGCCCTCCTCCCGATTCTTGATGTGAATGGGGCGGGGATAGACCGGCACCGGCCCCCGGAACTTGGCCGATTGCAGATGGACCGGCTGGATCTGGCGGTCGGCCAGGCTCATGG
>JAHEKA010000029.1:1872-12527 GCA_024638585.1 Rhodospirillales bacterium | reverse complement strand
TCGGTGACCTCGACCACGTCATCGAGGGTGCCGACCCGAATGGCGCCGGCCGCGCCCGCCACCGCATCGAAGGCCTCCGCCGAGCCGGCGAGCGCCCCGGTATGGGCCAGCGCCGCCCCCCGGCCGCGTTCCGAGGTGCCGAGCTTCATGATGATCACCGGCTTTCCCGCCGCCCGCGCCTCACGGCAGGCGGCCAGGAAGCCCTCCCGGTCGTGGATTCCTTCCAGATAGGAAAGGATCACCCGGGTGTCGGGATCCTTGGTGAAGAAGCGGATGTAATCGGCGGTGGTCAGCCCCGCCTCGTTGCCGCTGGTCACAACGTAGCCGGTATTGACGCCACGTTCCTCCAACGTCCGCTTGATCGCCATGGCGAGGCCGCCCGACTGGCCGACGATGGCGACCGGGCCGCGTTCGACCACCTGGGGGCGGTCGTCGGGCATGGTGACCATGGCGCTGGACGCCGCCATGTTGCCGAGGCAGTTGGGACCCGACACGGCCAGGCCGGTTTCGTCGATGACGGCACGCAGGTCTTGGCCGAAGGCACGGCCTTCGTCGGTGCCGATCTCATCGAAGCCGGAAGTCATGACCGTGGCGCTGCGCGCGCCCGCCGCTGCGGCCTCGCGCAAAACACCTGGCACCGCCTTGGCGGGGACCAGGACCACCAAGTGATCGGGCGCCTCGGGCAGATCCTCCAGGGACTTGTAGCATTTCGTGTCCCACACTTCGTCGCGCCTCGGGTTGTAGGGATAGACCGGCTTTTCGTATCCGTAGCGCGCGAGGTTGCGCCAGACCCGGGTGGTCCAGCTTCCCGGCCGGTCCGACGCACCGATGATCACCACGTTCTTGGGGTCCAACAACGCGGCCACTTTCTCGGCGCTGATCTCCGCCGCGCTGCCCCGATCCTGACCGCCTTGATCTTGAGTGGCCATTTCTCTCCCCTCTTCTGTTTTTCGTTCTACACTTCAACCATGTTCCGCGCCGCGGCTGGACAACGGCCACCGGCACCGGGCATAAATCATGTTCGGACCCGGAAAGGTACCGGAAAAAATAACGGCAATACGGGGCGGCGCAAAGGCCGGGATTGAGGCGCGCACCCCCGACAGGGAGAAGCCGCCATGAAGATCATGTTCCTCAACAAGGCGCCGCGCAACGCCGCCATCTACAATGTCGATAAAATCGAAGGCCTGCTCAACAGCTACGCCTCGCCGGGCACCAAGGTAGAGGTCTGTTTCCCCGACGATTTCCCGGGCTCCCGGATCGAGGAGTTGATCGGCGATCAGAACAAGCTCAACGGCCTCGATCACATGATGGACCTGCCGGGGCTGATCCGCAAAATCATGTGGGCGGCAGACAATGGCTATGACGCGGTGATCCAGTCCAACACCTTCGATCCCGGCGTCGACGGCGGCCGTCTGGTGGTCGGCATTCCGGTCCTGGGGCCGTTCCGCACCACCCTGCATGCCGCCGCGACCTTGGCCGACCGCATCGGCCTGTCCGTGCCGCTGGCCTCCCACGTGCCCTATACTTGGCGGCTCGCGCGCAGCTACGGCATGGACCACATGATTTCCGATATCCGCCCGGTCGGCATCTACGGCGCCGACCTGGCCGAGCGCAAGGACGAGATCCTGGAGACCGCGATCGGCGTGGCCAAGGGTCTGGTGGAGGAAACCCGCGCCGAATGCGTCATCCCGCTGGGCGGCGCCATCATCCCCTATATCGTAGACCCCGCCGATATCGAAGCCGCCATCGGCGTGCCGGTATTCAACACCAAGTCCGTCACCATCCGGTTCGCCGAAACCTGCGTCAACCTGGGCCTGGCCCACAGCCCCAAGACCTATCCCCGGGCGGACCTCAAATACGAAGATTTCGCCGCCCAGGCCCAGGGGATCGGCGGCGGCTGACCGGACCGCACACGCCGGCTCGCCGATCCCCTATGGCCCGGAATGGAATTTTTGGTGTAGGATACGGCGATCATGGTCGACACCTTGGCAATCTCCGTCACGCCGCTTTCCTCAGCGCTCGGCGCCGAAATATCCGGCCTCGACCTGCGCGAAGACCTCGACCAATCCACCATCGGCCAGATCACCGACGCGCTGCACGAGCATATCGTCGTCGTCTTCCGGGACCAGGACTTGAGCGAAGAACAGCAGCTCCGCTTCACCAGCCGTTTCGGGGAGGTGGGCACCCGCAAGCGCTCCACCGGGCTGCATTCCGACGGCCGTTTCATGCTGGTGACCAATATCACGGTCGACGGCGAACCTCTCGGCTCCTACGGCGACGGCGAAATGTGGTTTCATTCCGACGGTGCCTACGACGAGGTCCCCTACAGATTTTCCTTTCTCTATGGCATGGAACTGCCGTCCAGCGGCGGCAACACGCGGTTCGCCAATCTCTATCGCGCCTATGACGCCCTGCCCCAGGCACTGAAGGAAAAACTGGCCGGCCGCAAGGTGCTCCAAATGGGTGGGTCCAGACGCCGCGAAAAAGGCGATCCCAACGCCGATCTCAGCAAGATTCCTCACGCCTGGCATCCGTTGTTTACGACCCATCCGGCGACCGGGAAGAAATCGCTCTATTTCAGCCGTATGCACTCGGTGCGCATCGAGGGGTTTGATCTGGAGGAGAGCGAGGCGATCATCGAGGAACTCGCCGACCTGAGCGAACGGCCCGAGTTCATCTATGAACACGTGTGGCGACCCGGCGATCTGGTGGTGTGGGACAACCGGTGTACCAACCACGCCCGAACCCCGTTCCCCGATGAAGAGAACAGGCTGATGCGCCGGTGCACGGTCATGGGCGAAAAGCCAACAGAATAGGAACCGGCACCTGCCGAGACGCACACGGGACCGCTGGGAAGAATGCCGGTGGCAGGGCTGTCCTTGTGGATAGACAAGGCGCCGATCAAAGTTTGGGTGGTCGCCAAGACATCTGATTGATCGGGGCCCCGGTCATGAAATCCTTGAAATCGAAATCTGCGGTCTTCGGGATGCAGACCATATTCAAGGATGCGACGTTCTCGAACACGTCCTCTTTGTTCCCGGAAAAATTATCTGGATTGAACAAGGGCGGCGTGTGCCAGGTCCAGTCGTAGCCGTAGGAATTGACCAAAGACTCGAGCTCGCCGGCGTTTTCCTTCCGATCGTTTTCCAGATACAGGATGGGTTGCAGGCGTTTAATCGTATCCGAAGCACCAAGCAGTGCCTCCAACTCCATCCCTTCAACATCCAATTTGATCAGGCGGCAGCGCTCCAGTTGCAAATCATCGATGCGGATGGTTCGGCATATTTCGCCGTCGTTTGACTGACGAAGGTCAATCCCGCCGAAATTGCCTTGCCGCTTGGGATCAATTTCAGGGACGACGATCTCACGCCGGTCCCGGGTCACCGCCGTCTGCATGCACCAGACCCTGGTCAGGCCGTTAAGGGCAACATTTGCCGACAGCAGTTGATAAAGAAGCCGCTGCGGCTCGATCGCGACGATCACGCCGGCGTCACCGACCCGTTTGGCCATGACGACGGTGTGGCAGCCAATGTTGGCCCCGACATCGAGCGCAATGTCTCCAGGCCGCAGAACGGCATTAAAAAACTCCGCTTCCCCTTCCGAGAATTCGCCATAGAGATCCAGGGACCGGCCCACATAGGCGTCCCGCGGGTTGTAAAGCATCATGCCGTGACGGCAGGGCTTTTGCTTGTACAAAGCTGTGTCTGGCATTTCGTTCCGGCGGTTCTATACCTTCATGGCTCTGCGGCCTGAATTTGTCAGGGCCATTTGCTCCTCAATGCATCAAAGGTTGGTCCTGACTGGCGGTCCCAAGCGTGGGTAGAGGCAACATGGAGCGATATCAAAGCGCCGGGCGGTGCCCGGGCCGTCCATCAAGCCCCTTCGGGCAGGCTGGTCTTGGGCCAGCGCACCCGGCTTTGAACCAGGCCGAGGCTCGCCATCATGGCGGCGACGCGGATCGGCGCACCGATGCCTTCCACAACCGGCACGCCGAGCTCCTTGGAAAGCCAATCGGGCTTGATGTGGATGGGGCACTGACTGATGCCGTGGGGAATGATGAGGTCGGCGCCCTCTTCCTCGATCAGCTCGCGCGCCTTGGCGACGAAGGTTTCGGTCAACTTGTCGCGGTTGTCGGTCATTTCGCGGATCGGCATGGAAACCGATCGAAAACCGGCAAGCCAATCGGTCATGCCGAAGCCGGCGATCTGGGCGCGGTGCCTCGGGATCATCTCCGGCTGATAACAAATCAGGCCGAACCGCTCTCCCAGGAGCGCCGCCACATGAAGGCAGGCTTGGGCCGGGCCGATGACCGGGATATCCACGAGGCTGCGCCCGCCATCGACACCAAGGTCCAGCATGCCCAGCGGCACCACCGCGTCGTAGCCCTCCTTTTCGGCCTGGACGTAGGCTTTGTGAACGATGGGATGCACGCCCTGGATGGAAGCGGGATCGAGACCATGGTAAGGGCTCGCGCCGATCGGAATGATGCCGATCTCGACCTCTTCCGAAGCATAGGATAACGCCACATCGATGCGCCGCTGGCGTTCGACCTCCGGATATTCCCCAACACAATAAGCCACCCGAATCATAGTGTTATCCCCCTTTTCTATTATTCTCGTTCAACGCTTGCGGCGCGTGCCGCCGACCTTGATGATCCCGGTATTGCCACTAATCCGCATGTCCGTCCCGTACTGTTTGGAAATCGTTTTGATCCGGCCGAGCACCCGTTTTGCCACCGCCCCCTGGGCCAGCATCGGCCGGCCGCGCTGGGGCCGGGGCCGCCCGAAACCCTGCTCGATGGGATGGACCCGGATCTCCGAAAGCGCCCCCTTGCGGTAGCTGCAGGTCACGACGATGTTCTCCCAGAAGCCTTCATGGGCGACATGCCCCTTGGTGCCGCCCCCGGTGCGGGCGTCGAGGAAATCCGCCGGCGTGGCCTCGGGACCGAGATCGAAGCGCCGGTAGGCCTCATGGGGGAAGAATTTCACGGTCTCGTTCTGGAAGATCATGTTGCCGGTGGAGTATAGGATCGGCTTGTCCTTATAGACCTCGATCCCCAGCGGGATATGCGATCCGTGGCCCGCGAAGAGATCGGCCCCCGCATCGATGGCGGCATGGGCCACGTCGATGACGAAATCGGCGGGCTCCTGGACCTCGGTCCGGGTCTTGGCCTTGGCCAGACTCTTGCCGCCGAATTCATGGTAATGCAGCGAGAAGACCACCCAGTCGGCCTGGCGCCGGGCCTCGCGGATCCAGCGCAGATTCTCCTCCAGGTCGTCGCCATCGGCATGTGACACCGTCGCGAACCCGTTGGCCTTCTCGAACCGTTCCCCGAAGATATCGATGCGGTCGGACGCATCGGGCGGCACTTCCTTGTCCGAATAGAAATGGCCCCGTGCCCGGGTCTTCTCCATATCGAAACCGAGGCGTTTGCTCATCCGCGCGAGCTCGGCGAAGGCCTTGCCGTCGACCCGGTAGGTCTTGCCGTTGGCGAGTGGATTGACGCCGGGGCGCCCCGGCAGGTCCGGGCGCTGGACCGCAGCCGCATTCCACGGCCGGTAGGTGGCGGTGGCGGAAACCACGCCGACCCGGCCGTTGGGGGTCTCGAGATACCCCGGTGCGCGGGCTTCGGACATGTTGCCCCCGGTCCCCGAATGGGCGATGCCGGCCTCATCGAGGTGATCGATGGTCGCCAGCATCCCGTCTTCGCCGTAATCGAAGGCGTGGTTGTTGGCGCAGGTCACCATGTTCACGCCGAACCATTTGAGATCCTCCAGCAACGGCGGCGGCGTCGTCATGAAGGTGCCCCGGGTGATGCCCGGCAGGCCCTCATCCGGATAGCGGGCGCAACCCTCCAAATTGACCAACCCCACGTCGGACTCGCGGAACAGCTTGGCCAACCCTAGGAACCGCGACTCCGAATAGATCGTGAGCTGGCGGGTCAGCATGGTGTCCCCGCCAAGGGTGATGGTGAAATTTCCCGCTTCGGAATCGTAGAGCTTAGCCATCTTAAACTTTTCCTCCCCGCCTGAGTGTTCAGGCCGCCACCTTGATCAATTTCGCCAGGTCCAGGCCGGCACCGAAGCCCGGCGCATCGGGCACCGAAATGCAGCCGCCTTCGAAGGTAAATTCGCCGGCGAACACGTCCTCGGCAAGCTTACCGAAGAAATGGGTCTCGGTCGGCCAGGGGGCCATGCTGGGCTGAGAGGCGCGCAAATGTATGCGCGACAGCGACCCGATCCGCGATTCCGAATCGGTGCCGATGACCACCGGCACGCCCGCGTCCTCGGCCAGGCGGATGATGCGCAGGCCCTCGGTGACGCCGGTGCGCCTGAGCTTGACGCTGACCGCCTTCGACGCCCCGGTTTCGATCAGCCGCTTGGCATCGTCAAAGGTCTGACACGGCTTGTCGCCCAGTATCGGGATGGGCAGGTCATTGGCGAGCCGGGCCATCTCCTCCAGGTCGTTGTATTCGCACGGGTCCTCGATGAAGGAAACGCCGAGCTCGGCCATGTGGGGGAACACCGCGCGCGCCTCATCCGGCGTATAGGACCCGTTGGCATCGACCCAGATGATTCTGTCTGGCCCCACCGCTTCGCGCACCGCGCGGACCATGTCCACATCGTCCATGGACTTCTTCCAGGTCTTGAGCTTGAGGGCGGAAAACCCGCGCACGTCGATGGCCTTGACCGCCTCGGCCACCTGCTCCTCGACGGAATTACCATGGACGATCCAGGCCACCGGCACGGGATCGGGGCTCCCCGACCCCAGCAGCTTGCAGCACGGCTGGCCGAGGATCTTGCCCTTGAGATCCCACAGCGCCACGTCGACGATGGAGCGCACGGCGATCGGCGCGTCGGACTTTGTCACCGCCTGATAGAGGCCGTCGTCGGTCGCATCGGCGCCCTTCAACATCGGCTCCAGATATTTGGCCACGTCCGCCGCGATCTCTTCCGTCGTGTCGCCGGTCTGGGCCGGGCGGCAGACGCTTTCGGCAATGCCCTCGGCGCCCGACGACGAGACCAGCTGGACGATGATGTAGCGCCCGCGGTCCTCGGTCACCGAATGAAAATGAACGACCTGGGCATAGGGCAATTCCAGGCAATAGGTTTCCACTTTTTCGATTACGTCGGCCATCGGCCTTCTCCTTGATTCTGGGTGCTGATCTCTCTCCGGCACCGCGGCTCAGTTGCCGACCGCCGCCGCATTGCGCCCGGCCTTGCGGCTGAACACCAGGTTCCGGGTCTGTCCGGTGCAGGACGGGTAGTTGTGATAGAACAACCCGAGAATGTCGCCGGACGCATAAAGGCCGCGGATCGGCTGATTGGACGTATTCAACACTTCCGCATCGGTGCTGATGGCAAGCCCGCCGAAGGTGAAGGTGATGCCGCCCGAAACCGGATAGGCCCGATAGGGCGGGGCGTCGATCTTCTGGGCCCAGTTGGATTTGACCGGGGTGATGCCGCGGGTGCACTTGCCGTCGAGCTTCGATGCATCGAAGGGGATCTCATCGGCCACCGCGGCGTTGTATTCCTTGACCGTGGCGCCGAGGATCGCGGGGTTGAGCCCCACCTTCTTCGCCAGCTCCTCTATGGTGTCGGCTTCCTCATGGGTGGCCTTCTGGTCCCGTCCGTGACGGAACCTGTCCAACCCCTTCTGATCGTAAATCTGGTAGGCGATGTTGCCGGGCTGCCCGCGCACGGCGCGGCCGGTCTTGGCATAGGTGTAGGAGTGGAAGCTCTCGCCTTCGTCGAAGAAGCGCTGGCCCAGCGAATTGACCGTGATGCCGTGGGAGTAATCATAGCGGTTCATGGAGTTCCCTTTTCCACCCTCCAGAACCGGGGTCTCGAAACTGGGCGCCCCGGCATCGATCGGGGTCTGATGGGCGCCCTGCCAATGACCCGTGGCCCGCGCGCCCATGGAAAGGATCATGTTGAGGACCTCTCCCGTATCGTGCTTGGAACCGCGCACCTTGAGCAGGTCGGCATTGTCACCGAGGTAGCGCGCCCGCATCTCCGGATTGGCCTGGAAACCGCCGGCGCAGGCAATGGTCGCATCGGAAAGAAGATCGTATTCCCCCTCCTCCGCCGCGACCCGAACGCCTTCCATCCGCCGGTTGTTGCCGTAGATGGCTGAGACCCGGGATTCGAAACGGATCTCGATGCCCAGCTTGGTTGCGATCTCCCGCCATTGTTCGAGCTGCCCCTTGCCGCCGCCGCGGGTCTGGACGTTGCGGCCGGGCTCGAAGTGATAGCGGCCGTTGACCTCCGCCCATTTCTCGGGAACCCACTCGATGCCGGTTTCAAGCGCCCAATGGGCGGCGGCATTTGATTCCCCGGCCAGCATGTCGGCGAGATCCTCGTCGATCAGGCCTTCGGTCACCCGGTTGAGATCGCCAAGGAACTCCTCCTTGGTATAGGGATTGATCTCCATGGCGTCGAACACGTCCTGCTCGACGTCGGGGATGAATTCCCGGACCTCGTCCCGCCCGCTGTGGCAGAAGCGGAACCCGGTATGGGAAAACCGCGCGTTGCCGCCATATTCGGCCTCCGGCGCCTTTTCCAACATGACCACCTTTTCGGCGCCCGACTGGCGCGCCGAGACCGCCGCCTCGAATGCAGACGACCCGCCGCCGATGACGATCACATCACAGGTTTCTTCTTCGGACATTCCCGTTCCCCCTTCTTGAAAGCGGGTTCCTCTCCGGTATCCCGCTCAGCTGTTTTTTCTATCCCGCCCTGTCTTTACGCTTATCGGCAGACGCAATCCTTGCATTCGCTGCCATCCGCTCCATGGCCCGCTTGGCAAGTTATCACGGCGTCCGTTCCTCCCTCCGGCGTTTCGTAGGCTTGCGGCTTCCCGCGCGATGAACCGTGCGGCGCCTGTTCATCCGATCGGCTCTGACAGCGTCGCCATCAATTCGTCCAAGGATTCAAGCTCCTCCAGTCGGAGCGCCAACGCCTTGAGCGATTCCATGCGCGCCTCGTCGATCTTGGGCGCGGTGAAGGTCTCGAACTTCTGAATCACTTCGGCCCGGTTGAGACGTCCCTTGGAGTAGCCCGGCGCAAAGGGAACTTCGCTGGCATGGGTGGTGCCGTCCTCCATGGTGACCTCTACCCGGGCGGGGAATGCGAGCGGCGCCTTCGCGTTCAACGCCGGGTCGTTGCCCATCTCCGTCTTACCCATCAGGGCGCGGATCGCGGGATCGAACCAGCGCTCGTTTTCGTATTGGCGCGGCGTCATTTCCCCATCGACCAGCGCGGCCGCCACGATGAAGGCAAAGCTGTGGTCGGCGGCGGCATGGGATTGGGGATCGGCGCGCTGGGGATCGCCCTGTTGGCCGCGCACATAGGGGTCGTCGGCCATGATGATGCCGATCTTGGCGATCTTGTCGGTGCTGCCCTTGACCCATTGGTGCAGGTCGAGCGCCGCCGCGACCGCTGCCTGGCCGGTGGCGACACAGGGAAACGCCTTGATATGGTTGCCGAGGATCGAATCGACCCGGTCGAAGGGCTGGGCCAGGGTCGAAAGGTCGGCCTCCTCGGCGAACATACTGCGGATGCCGAATTCGTGATCGAGAACCTCCACCGGGCCCGAGACGCGTTCGGCGGCGATCATCGCGCCCAGGACCCCGCTCTGGGCGACCAAGGAATTGGAGAGCGACTTGCCGGAAGAAATCTGGCCCCGGCGCATCAGCGGCGGCGCCATGCAGCGCGCGGCACCATAGGCGATGGCGTGGCCGAGATGGCCCGCCCCGAGCCCCATCAGCTGGCCTGCCATCGCGGCGACCGCGATGCCCGACAGGCTGGTGCCGTCGAACGGGCTGCGCGCCGCGGATAGTTCGACCAGCCGGGCATAGATCTCATAGACCAGGGCGACGGCGCCGATCACCTCCAGTCCCGATCGGTCCTGCCATTCGCCAACCGTCAACGCCACGGGGATGTTGTCCGACGGATGGCCGCCGGTGGCCAGCCGGCCCGGCTTGCCTTCCTTGACACTGTAATCGTTGAGGTCGAGCACCCGCACCATGGTGCCGTTGACCAAAACGGCGTTGAGGACGGAGCTTTTCTCCCCGCCGCCGATCAACGTCGCCTGGGGCGCACCGCCCAGCGCGGCGGCGACATGGCGCATCTGCCCCACCAGGGTGACACCTTCCGCCGCGATGGCGCAGCCCAGTGTGTCGAGCACCAACAGCTTCGTCTGTTCGATGACATCGGACGACAGGCTCGATGGTTCGAAATTCGCGACCGAACCTGCCAGCGCGGTGACCGTGGTGTCCTCAGCCATGTTTCCTCCCCGGAGAAAAGCAAGGGCGCCCGGGCCGGGCCCTTTGCCAATTCGGTGAACCGATGATAGGCTGAAACTCCGTATTCGCAAATATCCGGCATTCAACACAATCCGGCAAAGACCGGAACGAGGGGAGGACCGCGTGGCGAAGCTACGGCATCTGGGAATCATCACCGTCGATCCGGAAAAGCTCGCGCGTTTCTATTCGGACGTGTTCGAGATGGAGATCATCCATCGATCACCGGCCGGCGCGGTCTATCTGAGCGACGGCATGATCAACCTTGCGCTCCTGCCCAACACGGCGGAGGGCAAGCCCAGCGGGCTCAATCATTTCGGCTTCCATGTCGAGGATGCCGAGGACATCGCCG
>JAHEKA010000029.1:0-1772 GCA_024638585.1 Rhodospirillales bacterium | reverse complement strand
TCTCTTCAACGTCGCGCCCAAGGACGGCAGCGTGATCGGCACCTTCAGCCGCAATATCCCGACCCGCGCCATTCTCAATCATCCGGCGGTCAAGTTCGATCCCGTCAAGTTCAGCTGGCTGGGAAGCCCGGAGCTGACCAACCGCGTCTGCGTCGCCATGGGAACCGCCAAGGTGAAGACGGGCGCCGACCTGTTCAAGCACCAGCTCCTGATGGGCGGCGCCGGGGCGGGAACCGCGGTCAGCACCACGCCCAATCTGCTGCGCGCCCTGTTCGGCATGAAATTCAAGCTGATCGAGGGCTATAAGAGCGCAACCGATGTCAGGCTAGCCATGGAACGGGGCGAGGTCGAGGGCATATGCCAGACCTATACCGCGTTCAAGATCGGCCATCCCGGCTGGATCGAAAAGGGCAAGGTCAACGTCCTGTTCAACATCGAGCCCAACCCGATTCCGGGCACAAACATCCCGTCGGTCTTCCAATTCGCCAAGGGCGAAGACGAACGCAAGATCCTCAGCTTCTATTCCTCCAATGTGGAGCTGGGCCGTCCGGTCGCGGGGCCGCCGGCCCTGCCCGCGGACCGCTTAAAGGCGTTGCGCCGGGGCTTCGACGGCGTCATGAAGGACCCCGCCTTCGTCAAGGCCGCGGCCAAGCAGGGCCTCAAGATCGATCCGCTGACCGGTGAAGAGGTCGGCAGGCGGGTTGCCAAGCTCGCCGCCACCGACCCGGACACCGTCGCCAAGACCGAGGCGATGCTGAAGAAGCTCAATCCGGAATTCACCGATACGGTGAAAATCAGCGGCATCAAGCGCAAGGGCCGGCGGCTCCTATTCAGTCTCAAGGGGAAGCCCGTCACCATTCGCGTTTCCGGCTCCCGCACCAAGGTCACGATCGCCGGCAAGAAGGCCAAGCGTTCGGCCATCAAGGTGGGCATGACCTGCAAGATCACCCATCTCGGCCCCAATAGCCGAGCCAAAAAAATCGCCTGTAAATAAAGCGGGCACACGGGAGGAACCTATCGGGGTCCGGCCAAGGCCGGGCCCTTTTTCTTTCCCCACCGGCGCCAAAGCCCCGCCGGAAATTGCCTTGTTTCAGTGTCTATTTAATTAAATATCTTTTTAAACAAGGCAATTTTCCCGGCATCGAACAGCCGCCGGGCGCGGCCTCAATCGCCCAGCCCGTCACAGTCGGTGATCTCGAGCCCGTTGCCGTCGGGGTCGTGGAAATAGACGTGCCGGCCGGGAAAGGTGTTGTGCTGGGTGTCGGGGCCGTCCGCCTTGGCCTGGGGCCAGAGCAACTCGATCCCGTTGGCCTTGAGATGCGCCACCGCGTCGTCATAGGCCTCGGGCGCGACCACGAAGGCGTGGTGGAACTGGGTGCCCTTGGGCCCGTTGGGCGGCGTGTGCAGCCCGGTCGAGGTGAGCACGAAATAGTCCCCGCCCGCCACCATGAAGGACATGGTGTGGCGCCGGTTCTGGCGCAGCAGCTTGCAGCCGACGATGTCCCGGTAGAAATCCGTGGCCCGGTCGAGGTCGGTCACGCCGATGGTGAAATGCAGGATGCTCTTGGGCTCGATCATGGTCCCACCTCTTGGGAATAGGTGCGCCCCGGCCCCGCCCCGTGACGCGGCCCGGCTTTGCGCTTATGATGGACAGCATAACAAGTCCGGGCGGGCAGCCCCAAGCGCGCAGGCCCGACCCGGCGGAAATCCATGGAGGAACGAGAGAATGAGCATCCAAGCCGTATCCAAGGGCCTGCTGGACGAGGTCAGCG
>JAHEKA010000439.1 GCA_024638585.1 Rhodospirillales bacterium | reverse complement strand
GCCCGATCCCGACCTTGACCGCATCGACCCCGGCATCGATCAGCGCTTTCGCCGCTTCCGCCGTCGCGATATTGCCGCCGATGACCTGGGCCTGATTGGAGAGCGTCTTGACCTGACGCACGGTGTGGATCACACCCTCGGAATGACCGTGAGCCGTGTCGACCACCACGACGTCGACTTCGGCATCGATCAAAGCTTCCGCCCGGGCGATTCCCGCGTCGCTCACCCCGGTGGCCGCAGCGACCCGGAGGCGGCCCTTAACGTCCTTGCTGGCTTTGGGATGAAGTTGGGCCTTTTCGATATCCTTGACCGTGATCAGCCCGATACAGCGGTAATCCTCGTCCACGACGAGCAGCTTTTCGATACGGTACTGATGCAGGAGACGCTTGGCCTCCTCCATGTCGACGCCTTCGCGCACCGTGATGAGGTTCTCTTTGGTCATCAATTGCGCGACCGGGGTCTCCACATCCGTAGCGAAACGCACATCGCGGTTGGTGAGAACCCCCACCAACTTGCCCGGCTCCCTGGGACCGCCACCGTTGGCCTCGACCACGGGAATGCCGGATATGTGATGGCGCGCCATCAGCGCGAGCGCATCCCCGAGGATCGCATCGGGACCGATGGTGACGGGATTGACCACCATGCCGGATTCGAATTTCTTGACCGCCCGCACCTCGTCGGCCTGGGAGATGATATCCATGTTCTTATGGATAACGCCGAGACCCCCGGCCTGGGCCATGGCAATGGCCATGGCGCTTTCGGTGACGGTGTCCATGGCGGAGGACAGCAGCGGAATACCGAGTTCTATGGTAGGGGTCAGGCGGGTCCGGGTGTCGACTTGGTTCGGCAGCACTTTGGACGCGGCCGGCTGCAGCAGCACGTCGTCAAAGGTCAAAGCTTCCCGGATGTTCATGCCCACCTCGGCTCCTAGGTTGGCGCGCTATCATACACATCAGGATCACCTTGCCAAGCGGATTGAAGGCCCGATCACCAGTGCCATCCCGGGGGGATGAAAAGACGCCTCACAGGCCCTATGTATAAGAGACCATCTATTGGGGGGAGCCTGCCATGCTAGTTAAAAAAACCACGACCTGGGTACTGGTCTGCGACGGCGCCCGCGGCCGCGTTCTCGTCAACAAGGGCCATGGAACCGGTCTGAGCGAGATCGAAAGCGCCGATAATCCCGAAGCGCGCAAGGCCAGCCGGGAGCTTGGCGCCGACCGGCCGGGCCGGACTTTCGATTCCGCCGGCGAGGGCCGGCATTCCATGGCACCTAAGGTGGATTGGCACCGCTTTGCCAAGGAGCATTTCGCCAAGGAAATGGCGGCGATCGTCAATGCCGCCGCCCTGGAGGACAGCTTTGACCAGCTTCTTCTGGTGGCGCCCCCTCGGGTGCTGGGCGACCTGCGCAAGGCCCTGAACGATCAAGCGCGCACGCGTATCAATGGCGAAATCGGCAAGGACCTGACCCAGGCCGCCATCCAGGATCTGGCGCCCTACCTGAAAGACCTGGTCCGGCTTTAGAAGGCTCAGTCATCGGCGGCGCGGAACCCCGTGGCAATCACATAGATCTCCGCCGATTCCTTCCGGCTTGCCGGCGGCTTGACGTGGCGAACCTGGCGAAAATCACGTTTCAACGCGTCCAGCAAGGTCTTTTCGGTGCCGCCCCGGAGCACCTTGCCGAGAAAGACGCCGCCCGGCTTGAGTACCTTGCGCGCAAAAGCGTAGGCCGCATCCAAGAGCGCCATGATGCGCAGATGGTCGGTCTGGGTATGGCCGGTCGCCGGCGCCGCCATGTCAGTCAGCACCACGTCCGCCTTTCCATCCAGCGCCGCCATGATCACCGCCTCGGCACCGGCATCCATAAAATCGAGGGTGATCTGGTGGATATTTGGCAACGGCTCCATCTCCGTGCAGTCCACCGCGATGAGCCGTCCGCCGCCGGGATGCCCGGCCCTGATGCGCTGCGCCGCCACCTGGGACCAACCGCCCGGCGCGGCGCCTAGGTCGACCACCAAAGCGCCTGGTTTCAGGAGCCGGAAGCGGTCGTCCAGCTCTATCAACTTGAAGGCGGCGCGCGAGCGGTAGCCATGGCTGCGGGCGGCCGCCACATAGGGATCGCGGAGCTGCCGGGTTAGCCATCGGGTCGACGACAAGCCGCGGCCCTTGGCTGTCTTGAGACGCTTGGCGCGGCCATCCGCCGAGGTCCGGTTCCCAATCGATTGCCCGCGCCCGCCTCGTTTCCGGCTCCCCGCCACGATTCAATCCCCTGCTGCGCCGGGACGCGCCGCAAGGCGCATCAAGCCCAACAATATCCCTTCGCGGACACCTCGATCGGCAACCCGAAGCCGCCCGACGTCCCAGGTCCGACAAATCGCATCGAGGATGGCGCAGCCCGCGACCACCAGGTCCGCGCGCAGGACACCCACGCAAGGCTCTCCGGCACGGCCCTCGAAATCCAACCGCAACAGGTGTCGGGTGACAGTGGCAACCTCGTGAAAGCCGAGGAAACACCCGTCGACCACCGAACGGTCATAGGCTGGCAGGCCCATATGGATGCCGGCGAGGGTCGTCACCGTGCCGGAGGTCCCCAGCATCTGCACGCGCCCATCGCCGATCGCCTGGCTAATGCCGTTGCGGGCCTCGAAGTCCACCAGTTCCCCGGCGATGACCCGGACCATGGTCTCGAATTGAGCCTCGGAAATTTCCCCACCGCCGTGGATCTCCGCCAGATTGACAACCCCCAAGGGGATCGAGAGGGTCTCGACGACGTTGACGCTACCGTCGCCTGGAATCTCCACCCACATCACCTCGGTCGAGCCTCCACCGATATCGAACACGATCCCATTGGGATAACCTTCGACAAGCAGCGGGATACATCCGGACAGCGCCAGCCGGGCTTCTTCATGTGGGGTGATGATTTCGAACTCCAGGCCCGTCTCCTCCTGGATCCGATCAAGAAACTCGGTGCAATTGGCGGCGCGGCGGCACGCTTCGGTGGCCACGCTGCGCGCCTTCACGACTTTCTTGCGGGCCATCTTGGACGCACAGACCCTGAGCGCGCTGATCGTCCGGTCCATGGCAGCATCGGTCAAACGGCCGGTTTTTTCCAGGCCCTCGCCAAGACGAACGATTCGCGA
>JAHEKA010000438.1 GCA_024638585.1 Rhodospirillales bacterium | reverse complement strand
TGATCCGCGTCAGCGCGTGGATCAACCGCTTGTTGCCGGCCGCGAAACCGATCCGCCAGCCCGGCATGTTGTAGGTCTTGGACACCGACGTGAACTCCACGGCGATGTCCTTGGCTCCCGGAATCTGCAGGATCGAGGGCGGAGGATCGTCGAAGTAGATCTCCGCATAGGCCAGATCCGACAAGATGTAGATGTTGTGGAAGCGGCAGAAATCCACCACCTGGCCGTAGAAATCCAGGTCAACCACCTGGGCCGTCGGATTGGCCGGGAAGTTGAGGATCAGCGCCTTGGGCGGCGGCACCGCTTGCTTGACGCCGAGCTCCAGCCCGGCCAGAAAATCGTAATCCGGCCCGATGGGAACGTGATGCACATTGGCGCCGGCGATGATGAACCCGTAGGGATGGATCGGATAGCTGGGATTGGGAGCGAAAATCATGTCGCCGGGCGTGGTGATGGCCTGGGCCAGGTTGGCCAAGCCCTCCTTGGAGCCGAGGGTCACGATGTTCTCGGAATCCGGGTCGATGACGACGTTGAAACGGCGCTCGTAATAGGCCGCATGGGCCCGGCGCAATCCGGGAATGCCGCGCGAATTGGAATACCGGTGGGTGCGCGGGTCGCGCGCCACCTCGCACAGCTTCTCGACGATATGCGCAGGCGTCGGCTGATCGGGATTGCCCATGCCGAAGTCGATGATGTCCTCGCCGGCGGCCCGCGCGCGCGCCTTCATGTCGTTGACCTCGGCGAAAACGTACGGCGGCAAGCGCTCTATTCTTTGAAATTCTTCTTCCATCTGACCGATCCGCGCGGAGCCTGCCCCGGAATTGAGGCGGCACCATGACCGCGCCGGTTTACCCTCAAAATGGTTAATATTCGAGGTATATTTCCGCCCGGCGGTTGCCCGCCTCACCCAGGGGCATGATCTCCTGGTAGACCGGCTGGCTGTCGGAGACGGCCGACACCTCGACCTTGTTCGCAGGCGCGCCGAGGCGAACCAGACGCTGTGCCACCGCACGGGCCCGGGCCATGGAGACCCGGAAATTGGCGATCCGATGTGCCAGAGGATCGGTATTGCGGGTCCGGCTCGACGCGTGGCCGATCACTTTGATGATCCCACCAAGTTGACGGTGACGATCAACAACGATCTGTAACTGCCTGTTATATCGCCCGGAAATGCGCGAGGAGTTATTGGCGAAAAGGACCGTGGCCAGCGGCTTCCGAGCACCCGCATGAACTGGAGAGACGCGCCTTGGAAGGCGCCCGGACGGCGCCGGCGCGGCCTTCGGGGCCGGCGGGTTCAATACCACCCCGCCCCGGCTCGGCGGCGGTACGCCGATGGTGTTGCGGCGCACCGGACCCACCGGCGCACGGGCACCAAGCGTGCCGGCGTTCTGCTGCTGGGCGATGGCGGCCTGGAAGGCGGGATTGCTGCCTTCGGGTGGGAAGACGCTGGGGGCCGGCTTGACCGGCACCGGCCGCGGCGGCACCTCCACCGCGGGCATCGGCGGGGCCGCCGGTGCCGGAGGCGTTGGTCGCGCGGCGCTCGGCGTTCCGGCGGGCGCGGGTTTCGGGCTCTTTCCGGTCAGCGCCACATGGCGGGCATTGGTGCGGTCGGCCACGAGGGCCTTTTGGACATTCTCCCGGCGCTTGGCGCGATCGGCGGACCCCGCCGGGCGTTTGGGCACCGTCGCCAGTTTGGGGAACGGCGCTTCCGCATTGGGGGGCGCATTTTCCGGTTTCTTCGCGGCCTCACGCGCCGCGGCGGTCTCTTTGTCCTCGCCCCCGATCCAGTCCGCGGTGCCGCGGTACCATTCGACGGGGTTGGCCCAATCCGGGGTTGACGAACACCCCCCGAGGAACAGGGCAAGCAGGACCGCGGCGCCGACGCGCCTAAGCGGTCTCCTGAAAATACCGTGATACTCCATCGATTTCCTCAGCCGGTCCCTGGTCTCTTTCGGGGGTTCGGGACTGATCCCAAAGTTGGCGCCTGCGGCCCTTCCGGTTCACGGGCGTCCCTGCTCCCATCCGGCGCGGTCCACCGGCACAGAGCGATGCCAGGGCAGTATTAGAATAAATAGGGAAATTGGTAAAGGCATGTGGATCAAAAAGCCGGCACACCGTCATCCGGTGGCGCCCCGCCCGTGTTGCTTGTCGCTTAGGAAACCCCCATGGTAAAAAGGGTTTAACAAGAAAATCCCCCAGCCCAAGGAGGCTTCCCGATGATCCCCGCCCAATTGTTCTGCTGGCATTTCATGGCGTATCCCCATCTGCCGGCGGATTTCGACGAGAAATACGATACCGGCTGGGTCACGGTGCCAAATGAGCTGTGGGACGCGGAGCGCTCAAAGGGCCTCTACCAGGAATATATCGACCAGATGGCGCTGGCCGACCGGCTCGGCTTCGACGGGGTCGTGCTCAACGAGCATCACCAGAACATCTACGGCCTGGCGCCCTCGCCCAATCTGATCGCCGCCGCCCTCACCCAGGTCACCAGCCACGGCAAGATCGTGGTGTTGGGCAACCTGCTGCCCTTGCACCTCACGCCGATGCGGGTGGCCGAGGAATACGCCATGCTGGACATGATGTCCGACGGGCGCATCATCGCCGGCTTCGCACCGGGCGGCGGGCCCGAAACCTTCAATTACGACGTCCCTTCGGCCTCTTCCCGGGAGAGGTTCTGGGAGGCGCTCGATCTGATCGTCCGCGCCTGGACCGAGGACGGCCCCTTCACCCATGAAGGCCGGCAATTCCCCCTGCGCTACGTCAACCCCTGGCCCAAGCCGCTGCAAAAGCCCCATCCGCCGATTTGGGTTCCCGGCTCGCGCAGCCCGGGCACGCTGATCGAATGCGCCAAGCGCGGTTATTGTTATTTCCTGTCCTCGCGCAGCCACGGCAGCGCCACCGGCCGGGCCAAGGATCAGTTTTCGGAAGTGCTGGAGGCCCACGGCCGCAAGTATCACCCCTTCCGCATGGGGATCCTGCTGTCCTGTTACGTCGGCGAGGACGACCGCAGCGCCCGGGCGGAATGCGAAGAAGGCGTGTGGTACTTCCTGAAGAATTGCCTCAAGGGACATTTGCGGACCGAAGGCCGCCAGCTGACCTTCGGACCCGGCGTTCCCTACATCCCGACCAAGGCATGGCGGCAGTATCT
>JAHEKA010000437.1 GCA_024638585.1 Rhodospirillales bacterium | reverse complement strand
CCGCCGCCGCCGAAGGTGCCGTCGACATAGGTCTCGCCGTCGGCGGGCGCGAGGTCGGCCAGGACCTCGGTCGCCATCACCGGCAGGTGACCGGGCCGTGCAGGGCCATTGGGGGAGCGGTGTTTCGCGGTCATGGCGCCCGCCTATCCATCGCCGT
Source organism: Rhodospirillales bacterium (assembly GCA_024638585.1). GTDB lineage: Bacteria > Pseudomonadota > Alphaproteobacteria > SMXQ01 > SMXQ01 > SMXQ01. The sequence goes on along the minus strand of JAHEKA010000437.1, from coordinate 2,993 downwards.
CACGGGGGGCCAGCCTGAGCGTCGCGCCGCGGCGTCCCGCGCGGGCGCGGGCTTCGCCTTGGTGGCGCTCGAAGGCGGACGGATCCCAGATTTGAAAAGTGCCGCCGCGTCCCACGAAGGCCGCGGTGTCGGTGATGCCGGCATGATCGGTAAGCGCTGCGGGCAGGATGATGCGGCCGTCGCCGTCGATGGGCAGCTGATGGGAGTCCGCGAAAATGGTGGAAGCGAAGTCATCCTGCTCTTCCGAAAACTGGTCCAGCGCGTCGATGCTGTCGGACAGGCGTTCCATGCGGTCCATGGCACAGGCCTCGATCGCCGCTTCGCGATAGGACCGGAAGGCGATGATGCCCTTGAAGGACTGACCCCGTATGGCGGCACGAAAGGGTGCCGGCACGGATACCCGTCCTTTGCGGTCTACCTTGTTGATAAACGTGGATAGGAACAACGCCATCCACAGCCCCTATGAAAATCATGTCTCCCATCTCCACGTCCGTGGCTGTGCCGCGGTCCGTGACCCCCTCGCGGCGCGGTCTCACGCCTGTCGCAATTGGGATGATCTGGGATATCATGGGATATTATGGGCGTCAATGGAAATTCATTGGGAATTCTTGGAATTTCTGGGTTTAGCCGGGGCGAGGATTGAATCGCCGCGATCTTCTTTTGAATCGTTTGGAATCAACGCCTTTTTGGTGATGCGCCAATCTCGCCGCCGATTCAGGCGGGAGTTTGTTCGATTGTTGTTCTTTTCTGGGAAACTTCGGGGCGCATCACTGCCGGGGTGGCCCATGGGATTCCATGGGCAGAATCGCGCGGAAACCTTTGACCCACCAGCGCTTCAAATAAACCCGTCAATAAATCGAGCGGATTTATTGGGCAAGAGCGTGCCAGACGGCCTGTAAGCCGGGTTCTGTCCCCGGAGGTATGAGCCTCCGCTGGATGGCCATTCATCTGGGACGCCCGTTACCGGACGCCTCGCGCGACCTACCCGGACCCGGCGCGGGAACGCGCCCGCCCGAAGGCGTGGGTCCCTATTTGATCTTGCTCCCGGTGGGGTTTGCCCTGCCACCGCCGTTGCCGGCGGCGCGGTGCGCTCTTACCGCACCCTTTCACCCTTACCCGGCCTGCCCAAAGACGGGGCCGGGCGGTTTGCTTTCTGTGGCACTTTCCCTAGGGTCGCCCCCGCCGGGCATTACCCGGCACCGTGTTCCCGTGGAGCCCGGACTTTCCTCCCCCCGGGGCTTGCGCGATCCGGGGAGCGGCCATCCGGCCATCTGGCACGCTTTCAATGTGGGGCGGATCGGCGGCGCGGTCAACCGGCCGCCGCGGCACCCAGCAGCCACGCCAGCCTGGCGGCGTCGATCCCGTCCGCCGGACCGGACAGGTGATCGGGGCGGAAATGGCGCCGGAAGGCGGCGAGGGCCGCTTCACCGGTCGGGTCGTCGTCGAAGCCGTAGCCGAAGCGCGCGAGATCCCGGCGCAAGGCCTCGGCCGTGGGCGGGGCGAAGGCGGCCAGATCGTCCGGCGGATAGAGGCCGATCCGGGCTGCGGCGAGGCGCGGCCAATCGAATCGTTCGCCGGGGTCCTGCTTGCGCGTCGGCGCGACGTCGGAATGGCCCAGCACGCGGTGCGCCGGAATCGGGTGGCGGCTGAGGAGATCGCGGCACAGGTCGATCACCGCTCCCATCTGCGGTTCCGGGAAGTCGCGGTAGCCCAGGTCATGGCCCGGGTTGACGATCTCGATCCCGATGGACCGCGAATTGACGTCGTCCTCGCCCGCCCAATGGGAAACGCCGGCATGCCAGGCGCGGTCCGCTTCGGCCACAAGGGCGAAGGTGGTGCCGTCCTCGTCGACCATATAATGGGCGCTGACCTTGGCTTGGGAATCCCTGAGGCGGTCAAGCGCGTCCTTGGCGCTCAGCATGCCCGTGTAATGCAGCAGCAGGATATCGATGGCGACGCCCGCCGGGCGGGCGTTGAAGTTGGGCGACGGAGCGGGTCTGGAGTTTGCGGGCATGGCCCTTACTGTAGACGAAACTTCTTAAAGGTTTAGCCCACGGCCCGTCCCGGCCGCGGCACGTCGGCGAAGGCGCAGAGCTTGAACCAGCCGGGCATGTCGCGCCGGATGCGGCTATCGCCGATCACGGTGATGCGCTCGTCGTCCAGGGCCGGGCCCAGGGGTGCGTCTCCCTGCCAGACCTCGATCAAGGTGCGCAGCTCACTGGTCACGTAAAGGTCGACATCCTTTCCCGGGTCCTCGGTGCAGAGATCGACCTCCGTCCCTTCGATCACCAGCCACCACGACTTGTACTTGTCCAGGTCCTGGAAGGTGAAGCACAGCACGGTTTCTCCGTCGGGCAGGCGGTCGGTGTCGATGTTGCGGTGGATATCCCACATCAGCAGCTCGACATCCAATTCATCGTCGCTCATCTGATCGCGCGCCCAGCGCATGCCCCAGACCGCCAGGGTTTCGATCAGGGGCTCGAGCTCCTTGCCGCTGGCGGTGAGGTGATAGTCGAAACCCCTCTGGCCGGAGACGCGCCGGCGCCGCACCACGCCGCAGGCTTCGAGGTATTTGAGCCGCTTGGTCAGGATGGTCGGCGAGATGCGCGAAAGCGCCCGTTGGAAATCGTTGAACCGGTGGGTGCCCAGCATCAACTCCCGAAGGATCAGTATGGTCCAGCGGTCGCCCACCACCTCGGCCGCCTTGGAGACCGGGCAGAACTGTCCATATGCCACCATTCGCCGTTTTCCCGACCCTGGGTCCAACTACGGAATATGTAGTTGATTACTACACATCGCGCAGTATCGGGCAAGAGGGCTTGCCCCTAGCTTGGCACCGTCTTCGGGGATGAGCCCCGCGGATCGAACAGAAGGCACAGGCCAGACGAAAGACCCAGCAAATTAAGGAGACGGAAAATGACAATCGAGACTGCAATTGAAGAAACCCCGACCAAGGTCAACGGCGTCGATGTCGATGCGATAGAGGAAGTGAT
>JAHEKA010000028.1 GCA_024638585.1 Rhodospirillales bacterium | reverse complement strand
CGCCCTCCACCGTCATGTTGCGGAAATCGCCGGTATCCGACAGCAACGTCGGCGTGCCGCAGGCCATGGCCTCGATGGGAGTCAGGCCAAACTCCTCGCGCCGCGGACAGGCGACCATCAGCGATACCCCCTGATAGCGCTTGATGAGCTCGGCATAGTCATCCGCATGGGACCAAACGAATCTGTCTTCCAGGCCGGCGGCGGCAATTCTTTCGCGCAAACCCCGGACGAAAGGCATGTGCTGGGGCGTGACGATGCCGTTGATCAACGCCGTGACCCCGGGAAAATCGGGCAGCACCCGGCACATCGCCTCGACGAACAGATCGGTCCCCTTGGACCGGCGGATACGGCCGAAAATGCCCACCCCCACCTCACCGGGCCAGCCCAATGCCCGCCATGCGGCCTTTTTGTCGGCCGGGGGCACGAAAGCACGGGTATCAATCCCATGGGGGACGACCGACCAGACATTGGACAGGTAGGAGGCTGCCTCGTCCGTCGTCGCCACCACCGCGTCCATGCGGCTGATCAGCCAGCGCGGGCGGCGCGAATGGCGGCGCTTGGAGGCCGATGTGAAAACCGTACGGATCGGCATGCGCAGGACGTCCCGGGCAATGACCGCCCACTCCATCTCCAAATTCCGGCGGACATGCCAGATCGAGAAGGGCTTGCCCCGGGGCCTCCGCCACCCCCTCTGGAACACGTCCGACCACTGCACCCGGGGAATCCTGTCAAGGCCGAGATCCCGGCCCAATAGACCGACCTCCAACTCCTCGGCCTGGATCGGCAGCAGGTTGGCGATGGTCGCGGACACGCCAGAGAAATTGCGATCGAAGTTTGTGACCACCACCTGGGGCAGGCCGGCCTTCGCCGGGGCCGTCCCGGGGCCCTTGCCGCTTTCCGATCGCGTTGATGATGTCCCGCCCATGGTGAACGGACCGCTCCCCCGATTACGTGCTCACATTGATTAGCACCAAAAACACGGCCCAGCCATCGGACAAATGGCGGATCGGCCGCGGCCGGCTTCGCCGTCTTGACCGGGAGAGGACTCAGCCGTTCTGGGTCATTTCGACCTTGGCGTGAAAACGGGCAATCCGGCGCGCGAGCTTGCGGCGCATCAGGGTCCGCGACCAACCGGAGACCTGGAACAGTTCCTTGTTGTCGGCGATGCGCTTGATGTCGATCAGCATCGGCCGCGCGGCGCCCTCGGCATCGATTCGCGCGACGAAATTGGTGAGGTTGAGGTCCATCAGCCAGATCTCATGGCGCAGGAGCAGGTCCAACAAACCGTTCAATTGAGTCAACAGCGGCGCCGCCGTTGCCACCGGCTTGTCGCGCAGCCAATCCTTGAGATGCGCAGACGGGGCCCCGTCGGCATCGCGCACCACGTCGATCAGCAGCCCGCGGCCACGGGTGGTGGCTATGAGGCCGTGATAAACCGGAAGGTAGGCTGCAAGCAGATTTCCGAACCGGCGATAGGCGGCCCATTCCCGGGCGTTGTGCTGATCGCCGATGCTGCCCCCGGTCCGCCATTCGATAAAGCGCTCGCGGAACCGGCGGGTCCCTTTGGGCTCGGCACTCGGCACCTTGATGCAAAGCTCGGGATCGGCGGGGTGGAGGTAGCAATCTCGCTTCCAGCCGCGGCCAATCAGCGTCGCGCTGGAAAGGTCGAGAGGCGCACCGCCCTGGGCCGGACTGCCGGCACCGGAAGGGGAAGGACCGAGGGCCGTGTCGGGGCTCAACCGGTGGGCTCCTTGCGCCCAAATGCGCGCCGCGCCTCGGCAATGATCCCGGCCACATGGGGATTGTCCGCGTAGTCGGCCAACAGGTCCCGCTCGAACCGGGGCCATTTTCGGTTGATCTTGCGCACCGCAAAAAGCCGGATATGCGTCGCCGCCGGGATGAGATCGGTGTTGCCTATATTATCCACAATATATAGCTGCCCCTCTTCCGGGGTGACCACACGGTAGACCAGGTTCTTGGCCTTGAGCGTCCGGATGACGATGCGATGGTCGGTGAGGTATCGCCTCAGCGCCGCCAATGCCTCCGCCAGGCCGAAGCGATGCTTTTCCGCGAGCCTCGGGGACGACAGGTAATGGCCCAGGGGCTTGGCGATTTCTCCGTCGGCATCGCGCACGAGATCGAAGACCGCCCCGGCGCCCAGGTTGGTCTCCACATAGCCATGGCACCTGGGTATCAGGTCCCAGGGGATTCCGCGCCGCTCCAGATGCTCGAAATATTCCGTCTCACGCATGGTTTCCCTGTGGTCGCCCCCGCGGGAAACCTTGATACAACGGCTTTCATTCCCGGGGTGCACGAAGCAATCCCGATGATAACCGCTAGCGAACCGTCTCTCGCGGCACAGCTGGATCACCGGGTCGCCGACGCCAGATCGGCTGCGTCCATCACCGGGGAGCCGACGCCAAGGACGGCTGCCGCCGCGAAGGTTCTCGCCAGCCTCAGCCATTTCTGTACCTCATCCCGGAGTGAGGGTAATCGCCTCCGCGCGGCTTGACAATATGGCCCGGCGGCGCCCCGCCACCGCTTGGTCCAGGCCGCGAGTCCTTCCCAATCCACCATGAATAGGCTAGCCATAATCCAAATGATGCCGCGGTGCGCCCGCGCCCGTGGCCCAAGGGAGGATCGAGCCATGGCCAAGCTGCCGAAAGACATCAGACCGCAACCGGCGACCATCCGGTCCCGAGTGGCGTTGGAAATCGCCTGTGAACTGGTGGCGATGAAGGACCAACCCTACAACCAGGCCAAGGTGCTTCTCCGCCCCCAATATACCGATGACTGGCCGCTTGCCCTCTTCGGTTCGGCCACCAATGCCGGGGTGGAGGAGGTGGTGGCGGGCACCTCCGCGCTGGCCATCACCAACCCGGCTGCGGCGCTCAGCGTCGCCTATCGCGGCAACGCGCCGTTTACCGAACCCCAGCCGGTCCGCACCATCGCCGTGATTCCCTCTCTCGACCTCTGCCTGTTCATGGTGGCCGCCGACACCGGCCTGGAATACATCGAGGACATCGCAGAAAGGCGCTTCCCGCTACGCGTCGGCCTGCGGGGCCGGGCCGATCACTGGCTGACCCAGACCTTCATCGACCTCTGCGCCGCCGCCGGCTTCACCATGGAGGACCTGCGGTCCTGGGGCGGGGCGGACCTGCGCGAGGGCGGCATCCCTCACCCCGGCACGCCAAAGTTCGAGGGTGTCCTGAATGGCGAGCTCAACGCCATGTTCGACGAATCCGCCCTCAACTGGGGCAACGACGCGGTAGACGCCGGCATGAAGGTGCTCAACATGCGCGAAGAGACCATCCAGAAGCTGGAAGAGATCGGCCACATCCGCCATATCGCCCGCAAGAAGGAATTTCCCGGTTTCCCGGGCGACATCACGACCCTGGATTTCTCCGGCTGGCCGATCCTGGTCCATGCGGACGCCCCCGACGACCTGGTACGGCGGATCTGCACCGCCTTCGAGGCCCGCAAGCACCTGATTCCCTGGCAATACGAGGGTCCCCTGCCGCTGGAGCGCATGTGCACCGATTGCGAGGACGCGCCGCTGCGCGTGCCCCTGCATCCGGCCGCCGAGGCCTATTGGCGGGAAATCGGCTACCTGGACTAGGGGGCTAGGCGCCGCACGGAACCCGGCAATCCGTTTGAATATTCGGCCTCGATTCACGATAATCGAAAAAACCGGCTTTCAAAGCCCAGCAGATCCGGCCGGGTTTCGCCGGCAAACGAAACGGGAAGGAACGGACCATGGCCAGCGGCACACCGATTGCGAATCCGAGGGTCCTGATCGATCCCTACGAAGACTGGGCGGAATCGGAGCCCGTCCCTGTCATCGAGGGCTATGGGGTGGACCTGCTGGACGCGGAAACCCGGCCCTGGCCGCGTTATGGCATGGACGGCGCCATCATTCACCTGAAGGCGCGCGCCGATTTCACCACCCTGTTCCTCTACAAGATCCCGGGCGGCGGCTCTTCGGCCCCGCTCAAGCATCTCTATGAGCAACTGGTCTATGTGCTCGAAGGCCATGGGTCGACACAGATCGAACAACCCGACGGCACCATGCGCACCTTCGAATGGGGCCCCAAGAGCCTGTTCGCCCTGCCGCTAAACGCGCGCTACCGGCTGTTCAATGGCTCGGGCGATACGCCCGCCGTGCTCGCCTGCTGCAATTATCTGCCGCTGGTCTACAACCTGTTTATGAGCGAAGACCTGATCTTCAATTGTGAGAACGGCTTCCCGGAACGGCTCGGTCCGGACGGCTATTTCGAAGGGGAAGGCCAAGAATACACCCTCGATCGCGGGCCTACCCTGTGGGAGACCAACTTCGTCGCCGATATGGCGGGGTTCGAGCTGAAGCCCCAGGACGACCGCGGGCCGGGATCCACGTCCATCCAGTTCCTGCTGGGCAACGGGGTGATGAAGGCGCATTGCTCCGCCATGCCGGTGGGCACCTACAAGAAGGCCCACCGCCACGGGCCCGATTTCTTCATCTTCAACGTCACCGGGTCTGGCTATTCGCTGATGTGGTACCCGGAAGACGAGGAGATGGTGCGCATCGACTGGCGCCATGGCGTCGTCTTCGCGCCGCCCGACATGATGTATCACCAGCATTTCAACACCAGCCCCGAATGGGCGCGCTATCTCGCCATGAACCTCGGCAATCGGCGTTTCCCCTTCACCGGCGAACGCAAGAAACAGGCGGCGGCGCTCGGCGTCAGCGTCAAGGACGGCGGGCGGCAGATCGAATACGAAGACCAGGACCCGCGCATCCACAAGATCTATCTGGACGAGCTCGCCAAGCATGGCGCACCGTGCCACATGAGCAAGTTCATGGATGAGCAAATGTTGCTCGACAAGATGGCCGCTACCGCCGAAGCCTGAATGCCGGCGTCGCATCGCGCCAAGGATCGCCAAGAGGGAGGCTGGAACAATGACGGAAATGACTAAGGTCTGGCGTCCGGATGACGATCTGACGGTCGTCAAAGGCGGGCGGCGCAAGGTCCTGATCCAGGATGAGATCCTGACCGTCGGGCGTATCCAGTACCAGCCGGGCGAGGGCAACGAGTTCCATTTTCATGACGGCACCAGCCAGGCGCTCTACGTGATAGAGGGCGAGTTCACCGTGCGCACCAAGCATGAGGACGGCACCGTCAGCGAGAAGCGCCTGTTGGCCGGCGACTGCGCCCTGGTGGGCAACCGGGAACATGAGCAATTCCAGAACACCGGCGACACCCCGGCCCTGGTCTGGCAGGTCACCCACACCCCCGGCGAGGTCGTGCGCGGCCAGTCGTAGGGCGCGGCGAACGCTCGAGAACAAAGCGGAAGGAAAGCGGTTATGGCGACGGCAGTGGAAACAGGCGACGGCCTCAAGGAGCTGGAGGCCGAACTCGTTCGCTTGGCCAATGCGCAATTCGAATCGGACGCCTTCAAACGCTTGCTTGGCCTCAAGTTCAACCTGGAACGCGCGCGCATGTATGTCATCCAGCGCACCCACTGGACGGTCAACCGGCGCGAGTGCTGGGCCCAGGTGCAGTCGGTCGCACCGATGCCGATCAAGCATGTGATCTGGGAGCATGAGCGCGACGAGCTGGACGGCGATCCGTCGATCGGCAAGGCCGACCACTACACCATGAATTTCCAGGAAGGCGCGGCGGTCGGCCTCAAACCGGAAGACTTCGACCGCGTGGGCCCGTCCGACGGATGCCTCACCTGCTGTTACGCTTGGCTGCATTTGGCGCGCAACAGCCATTGGCTTTCGGCGCTCGCCGCATCGTCCGCGCTGGAGCTGAGCAATTCCGATGAGATTCTGGAAGGCGGCGCCATGTCGCGGCGCATAGGGGTCAAGATGCGCGATGAGGTGGGCATCCCGCTAAAGAAGCAGGCCGTCAATGTGGAGCACACGGAAGCCGATGTCGAACACGCCCATATGATGATGGATGTCGCTTCCCAATACGCGACCAGGAAGGCGGAGCAGGAGCTGATCCTCGACGGCGCGCGCCGCAGTTGGGCCATCGACCGCATCTGGAAGGGCCACCTCGCGGACCTGCTCGCCGCCATCCCTGAATAAGACGGCCCGGCGTCCAGCCTCCCTCGCGCCGCTCATGCCCGACCTGCCCCTGACATTCGCCTCCGGCCTCTACGACCGGGTCTTGCCTCTCTATACCGGGGAGGTCAGCCCGGCCGGGATCGACCTTTCTTTCATCATCAACGATCGGCCGCGCGAGATCTTCCACGCCATGACCAACGAGGCGCGGTTCGATGCGTCCGAAATGTCGTGCGCCGAATACGTCACCCGGGCGGCGGCGGGCGACTGCCCTCTGGTGGCGATCCCGGTGTTTCCCTCCCGCGTGTTCCGCCATTCCTCGGTCGTGGTCAACCGCAAGGCGGGGATCGGAAACCCGAAGGACCTGGAAGGCAGGCGGGTCGGCACGCCGATCTACACCTCCACCGCCGCGGTCTATGTGCGGGGATTCCTGGCCCATGATTACGGGGTCGATCTCACGCGCATCCACTGGGTGCAGGGCGAGATGGAACGCCCTGGCACCAACCCCAACCCCAGCGCCCCTGCCCTTCTTGAACCGGTCGATATCGAGATCAACCAGTCCGGCAAGCCGCTGCGCCAGCTTCTGGAAGACGGTGCCATCGACGCGACGATGGGCTCCGTGGTGCCCTCCTCCCTCGGCCGGCATCCCGACATCGTGCGCCTGTTCCCGGATTTCCCGGAGGTCGAGCGCGATTATTACCGACGCACCGGAATCTTCCCGGCGATGCATGTCGTCGTCATCCGCCGCGCCGTGTACGAGGCGCACCCCTTCGTCGCGAAAAGCCTGTTCGATGCCTTCACCGCGGCCCGGGACCTGGCATTGGCACGGATGCGCCACGAAGGGACGCTGCGCTATATGCTGCCCTGGATGTGGAAAGAGGTGGAGGTGATCCGCGAGGTCTTCGGTGACGATCCCTGGCCCTACGGCATCGCCCCCAACCGCACGACCCTGCAGGCGTTCATCGGATACCTCACCGAACAGGCGATGATCGCCGCCCCTCCGAAGCTCGAAGCCCTGTTCGTGCCGATCGAATAGGAATCCGCCGCCCCGGCTTTCGCTGGGGCGGCGTTTTGGGGCCTGGACTTTGGGAGGGGGATCCTGGAGAGAGGGACCGAGGCCGAGGTGGGGGCTTAGTGGGGCCGGAATTCCTGCCCGGTGCTTTCCTGCCAATGCTCAATGAAGGCGCCGATTTCGGCAGCGCCATCTTCGATCGCGAAGCCGGCGAATTTCCAGTGCATCCGGGTCGGGTGGGCCTTGAACGTGCCGATCTCGGGAATTTCAAGGGTCGCGGTATGCCCGATCCGCAGATGGGCGTTGAGCTCGAACAGGTCGCTCGAATCGATCTCGATCAAGGCGCCGCCGGCGGAAATATTTCGCAGCCGGCAGGGGATCGATTTGTCGCCTTTGCGAACGAACCCGTCCAGCGGGATCTCATGGCGGGCATCACGCCGCCGGCGCAGGGGCCAGAACATGCCGCCGCCCGCGTTCGAAGCCACTCGGGCATGTTTCTCAAGAGATTTCTTTGCGTTACTTGAAAAAGCCAACATGGCAAGTCTCCAACCCGTCGATTACGTCGATGGCGGATCATATGGCGGTAAAAGTTGCCAACAAATTAAGTAAAAATTTAAGACAATCTAAGGTATAAAAAGATTAATATTACCGTGTTTTTAATTCAAATGATTGTTGTATTTATATCAAAAGGTTGGAGCGGCTCCGTCGGCAATGGTTAGCGCCGGCTAACCTTGTTCCGCCATTTGCGCCCCGAAAAAAATTTTCAACGAGGCTATCTCCGCGCTTGGTGTCACCCGGCCGAGAAGCCTTTGGTGCGGTAGGGAAGAATGGCCGAGAAACGGTATGAGATGCGTGATTGGCGGCACGGCCACCGACTATTTAATCGCGGCATCACGCGAAAAAACCGGGCTTGAAGTGTTCATATTCGCCTGCAGCGCATCTTCCAGATCGTCAAGTTGGATTACCAATTTCTCGACCAGGCCCAACAATACGGCGCGTTCATTGGCCGACAGAGCGCCCTGATTGCCAATGCCTTTCTCGGCAAACAAGGCAACCGCGGACGCAATCTGGCCAATCGCGGATTGCGCATGCAGGGTGGTCATGACGATGTCGATCGCATCTTCGGGCTTTTCCTGAACAACTCTTTCAAGCCGATGCACGTACCAGCATTGTATCGGAGGTTCTCCGAATCCCGCTTGCACATACGCAGCATCCAATACCAGAGATTGGTGCAAATTCGGTAGCGACGGTTCATCCGGATCGGCCCACTTCCGGATTAGGCTTTCAGATCGATCCACTATCCTGGCGCATTCTTTCTCCGTCAGCTTGATCTTGATTTCATTGATGGCTGCCGAAAGCGTCCAAGGCGTTCGCAGCTTCATTATCTTTTCTCCCTCAAAAGATAATTTTTTCCACCACACCAGGGTGCCAGATTTGGTCTGGGTTCAACTTATTTTGAATCATCGCTTGAACGCCACGGGAGAGTCAAATGGCTAGAAAATCTATACATTCCGGCATAGGAGCAAGCACCGCTTTGCTTTCATTTTTCATGCTCACTTCCATAGCGTTCGCCCAGGCGGTCCCAACTTGCGATGGCAAGACCGCGACGATCTATGTCCTGGACGGCAAGATCGTCGGCGGGCCGGACAACGGCCAGCCTTATACCGGCACCCTGCGCGGCACCGATGGCGACGACGTGATGGTTGGGACCAGTGCATCGGACCAAATCTTGGGAGGCAATGGCAACGACACGATATGTGCCGGCCCTGGCGATGACAGTGTCGTTGGTGGTGCCGGGAACGACGTGATCAAAGCCGGCCCGGGCGATGATTCGGTTCAGGGTGGTCCAGGCAGCGATCGGATCGAAGGTGGTTCGGGCGATGACACCATTCAAGGTGACTAAGTAAGCGGCCGATACATGCCAACCGGCCGTCGGTAAAGCGTGCAGTATCAACCCATCAGACGAGGATCTAGAGCCATGAAAAAATTTCTACTGGTTTTACCGCTGATCGCCGCTGTCGGCATTTTTGGGATGCCCGCCACGACCGCCTATGCCCAAGAGGGCGGCAACAATGACGTGATCGACGCCGGTCCTGGCGATGATTCGGTCCAGGGTGGAGCGGGTGCGGACGTTATCGAAGGCGGCCCCGGAGACGATGAAATCGAAGGCGGCCCCGGTCAGGATAGGATCGAAGGTGGCCCAGGTGACGACCAACTTGAAGGCGGCCCCGGCCAAGACAATATCGAAGGTGGCCCCGGTAGCGATGACGTCCAGGGCGATTAGCCTGTTCGCAACCCTGGAACAGAGGCAATCGATTTGGCTGGATAGCCAACTCATCCCTCTAGTTTGAAACCATGCAATGGACCCCAACGGGCAAACCGCTCGTTGGGGTTTTTTTTTGGCGTCTTCGCGGTCACGAGTCTGAAGAACTCTTCAAAGCCGAACTGACCCCGGGAAAGGCCTGCGAAAAAAATATGATGCGCGCTTCGGGGAAGGTGCGACCGCCGCATTAACGCGTTTTCGGTCGCGACAGGCCCAATGGCGCCGACGCCGACCAATCACGGCCCCGCGAACACGAACATTCCAAAGCCGGATACTCCCGTCTATCCTGGCCTACAGCGGGCGGCACTTCGCAGGAAGTAACTTCCATCGTCCGGAAAAAAATGCTGGGAGCCACCGGAAGGAGACGGTCATGCCATTGGATCAATCGGAATCGCGTTCCCTTCAGGTGCGTCAGAAGGTCGGCCATCCGATCATCGACGGCGATGGGCACACCCAGGAATACCATCCCGAAGTGGTCGAGTATTTCCGCGAGGTGGCGGGGCCCGAGCTGACCGAGACCTACCTCAACAAGCGTTTGAAGCGCGCTTGGCATTCGGCCAGTCCCGAGGAGCGCATGCATAAGCGTATCGGCCGCCCGCCGTTCTGGACCATGCCGGCCAAGAACACTCTGGACTTGGCCACCGCCCTGATGCCCGACCTGTTCCGCGCCCGGTTCGATGAGATCGGCATCGATTACGCGGTGGTCTATACCTCGCAATTCCACCTGACCGGTGAGAAGGACGATGAGATCCGCCGCGCCGGGTGCCGCGCCGTCAACCTGATGAACTGGGACCGTTTCGGCCGCCACGCCGACCGCATGACGCCCGCCGCCGTGATTCCCACCCACACCCCGGAAGAGGCCATCAACGAGCTGGAATTCTGCGTAGCCGAGCTTGGCTACAAGTCGATCATGATCGACGGCGTGGTCACCCGGCAGGTCCCCGTCATCGCCGACGAGGCCCCGGAGGTCGCGGCCTATTCCCAATGGGTCGATTCCCTGGCGCTCGATTCCGCCTATGATTACGACCCGTTCTGGCAAAAATGCCTGGAGCTCAAGGTGGCGCCCACCTCGCACGCTTCAGGCCAACGCTGGGGCGCGCGGTGCAGCGTGTCGAGCTACACCTTCAACCATGTGGGCGCCTTCGCCGCCGCCGGGGAAACCTTCTGCAAGGCGCTCTTCCTGGGCGGCGTCACCCGGCGCTTCCCCGACCTTCGCTTCTGCATGCTGGAAGGCGGGGTGAACTGGGCGGTCTCGCTCTACAACGATCTTTTTGAGCACTGGGAGAAGCGCAACATCAAGGCGCTTTCGGAATGGTTGGACCCGCGCCAGATCGACCGGCCGCTGCTGGCTGAGCTGGTCGAGAAATACGGCGGCACCGAATACGCGCCCTATGTGGAAAAATTCAAGGAGAAGAGCGACACTCCCGGCGCCCGGCCCGGCATGATGCCCGACCTCGACTGCATCGATGACTGGGCGCTCGCCGGCATAGAGACCGAGCAAGACATCCATGACCTGTTCGTGCCCCGATTCTTCTTCGGCTGCGAGGCCGATGACCGTACCGTCGCCCATGCCTTCAACGGCAAGTGCAATCACGGTGGCGCAAAGTTGCAGGCGTTGTTCTCCTCCGACGTCTCCCACTGGGACGTTCCCGACATGACCGAGACGTTGGCCGAATCTTATGAGTTGGTGGAGAACGGTCTGATCACCCATGACGATTTTCGCGAATTCACCTTCACCAACATGGTGAAGCTGCATGCCGGGCTGAACCGCGAATTCTTCAAGGGCACCGCCGTCGAGGCCGAGGCGGCAAAGGTCATCGCGGAGGAGCTCTAACCGCGCGGCCCATGGGGGGCGATTCCGCCCCCCGTACTCCGCTCGACGTGACCGAGGAGGCGCCCGTGGCGCGGCACCGTCTTGGCAGAGGTGCTATTCGACGAGATCCCAGGACGGTCGGTCGCGGAAACGATCGACCAAGAAATCGATAAACACGCGCACCTTGGCAGCGAGGTAGCGGCTTGGCGCATAAAGCGCATGCACGGTGCTTTCGCCGAAGCTGTAATCCGGCAAGACGCTTGCCAGGCGGCCTGCCTGCAATTCCGGGCCGACGATGAAGGTCGGCAGGGCGCAGATGCCGAGGCCCGCCAGCGCCGCGTCGCGCAGGGCCTGGCCGTTGTTGGTGCACAGTCGCGCGCGGATCGGCACCCGATACGCGTCCCCCTCTCCGGTGAGGCGCCAATGGGTGCTGCTCGGCAAGTTGCCGTAATGCAGACAGTCATGATCCCGGAGGTCATCCGGGACCTTTGGCACGCCATGGACCGCGAGATATTCCGGCGCGGCACAGACCGCCATGCGGGCGGCAACGATGCGCCGAGCGATCAGGCTCGAATCCTCCATCTCTGCGATGCGAATGGTCACGTCGAAGCCTTCCGCCACGGGATCGACGAAGCGGTCGTCCAGGATCATCTGCACCTGAAGCCGGGGGTTGGCCCCCATGAAGTCCGCCACGGCCGGGCCGAGATGCAGGATCCCGAACGACATTGGCGCGTTCACCCGAAGAAGGCCGCGCGGCTGCTGCTCCGCGTCGGAGATCGCGGCCTCGGTTTCCGCGACCGCTTCAAGGATCGCCCGGCAGCGCTCGACATAGGCGAGGCCCGCCTCCGTCGGCGTCATCTTGCGCGTGGTGCGGAACAGGAGCTGGACGCCGATTTCGGTTTCGAGCTCGGCAACGTGCTTGCTGACCGCGGAACGGGACAGGCCCATCCGGCGGGCGGCGGCGGAGAATCCACCGGCCCCGACCACCTGGGTGAAGATCTCCATGGCAGCGAGCTTGTCCATTGCAATTGTCCATATAATAGAAACAGTCTTTCCATAAATACATATATTGTCTGTTCTTATAAACTAATTAAATTCCCCATCGAAACCGCCCGATGCTGGAGGCCAAGCATTTCCTGCATCGCAATGGCGCAAACAAGGGGAGTATCCAGCGATGATCATCATGCGACCTTCCGACGCGCGCGGCAGCGCCAACCTCGGCTGGCTCGACAGCCGCCACAGCTTTTCCTTCGGCGATTATTTCGATTCCGAACATATGGGTTTCGGGCCGCTTCGGGTCATCAACGAAGACCGGGTGCGCCCCGGCAAGGGCTTCGCCACCCACGGCCATCGCGACATGGAGATTGTCACCTTCGTGATCGCCGGCGCGCTGGCCCATAAGGACAGCACCGGCGGTGGATCGACCATCCGCCCCGGCGACGTTCAGCGCATGACCGCCGGGACCGGCGTTCGCCACAGCGAATTCA
>JAHEKA010000436.1 GCA_024638585.1 Rhodospirillales bacterium | reverse complement strand
AGCGTGGAGCTGATCCAGCCGATCGCCATGGACGAGGGCCTGCGCTTCGCCATCCGAGAAGGCGGGCGTACCGTCGGCGCCGGCGTCGTCGCAAAAATTATCGAGTAGCAAGAGAGGCCAGCGCGCCTTCCCCGGGGACGGGGCGGCACGGGACGGGACATACGAACCATGGAAAACCAAAATATCCGCATCCGGCTCAAGGCCTTCGACCATCGTCTGTTGGATCAGTCCACCAGCGAGATCGTCGGCACGGCCAAGCGCACGGGCGCACAGGTTCGCGGCCCGATCCCCCTGCCGACCCGGATTGAGAAGTTCACCGTGCTGCGCTCGCCCCATGTCGATAAGAAGTCGCGCGAACAGTTCGAGGTTCGCACCCATAAGCGGCTGCTCGACATCATTGATCCGACGCCCCAGACCGTGGACGCGCTGATGAAGCTCGATCTTGCGGCCGGCGTCGACGTCGAGATCAAGCTCTAGGGCCGGCCGGGGAGACGGAGAGAACGTGGATAACGCCATGCGCACCGGATTGATCGCACAGAAGATGGGCATGACCCGGCTGTTTTCCGAAGACGGCCGGCACGTCCCCGTGACCGTGCTCAAGGTCGAAAACTGCCAGGTGGTGGCCCAGAAGACGTCGGAAAGGGACGGATACAACGCCCTGCAACTCGGCGTCGGTGTCGCCAAGGCCAAGAACACGCCCAAGCCCGCGCGCGGCCATTTCGCCAAGGCCAAGGTCGAGCCCAAGCGACGCCTGGCCGAGTTCCGGGTCGCCGACGATGCGCTGGTCGACGTCGGGACCGAGATCAAGCCGAGCCATTTCGTCGCCGGACAGATGGTGGACGTGGTCGGCACCTCGATCGGCAAGGGCTTCGCGGGCGGCATGAAGCGCCATAATTTCGGAGGTCTCGAAGCCAGCCACGGCGTTTCGATCTCTCACCGTGCCCATGGGTCCACCGGCAACAGCCAGGATCCGGGCAAAGTGTTCAAGGGTAAGAAGATGGCCGGCCATATGGGCGACCAGCGGGTGACCACCCAGAACCTTCTGGTCCATGCCACCGATGACGCCGAGGGCCTGATCCTGATCCGCGGCGCGGTGCCGGGCGCCAAGGGGGGCTACGTGCTGATTTCCGATGCGACCAAGCGGCCGCGGCCCGAGGATGCGCCCTATCCTGCGGGCACCGGCGCGGCACCGGCAGAGGAAGCGCCGGCCGAAGAGGCGCCGGCAGAGGACGCCGCTCCTGAAGAGGCCGCGGCCGAGGATGCGCCCGCGGAAGAGGCTCCGGCCGATGAGGCCCCGGCCGATGACGCTGCGGCCGATGATGCCGCTGGCGGCGAAGAAGATAAGAAGGACTGAGCCCGATGAAGGTCGACGTCATAGATTTGGACGCCAAGAACGTCGGTTCGATCGATCTTGCCGACGAGGTCTTCGGGGCCGATGTGCGCGCGGACCTTTTGCAGCGCTGCGTCGAATGGCAGCGCGCCAAGCGCCGTGCCGGCACCCATAAGACAAAGGTGGTTTCGGAAATCCGCGGCACCACCGCCAAGCCCTATCGCCAGAAGGGCACCGGCCGGGCACGCCAGGGATCGCTGCGCTCGACCCAGTTCCGCGGTGGCGCGACCATGTTCGGCCCGGTGGTCCGCAGCCACGCGACCAAACTGCCGAAAAAGGTGCGCAAGGCCGCCCTGCGCTCGGCACTCTCGGCCAAGCAGGCGGCGGGGGCCCTGGTGGTGCTGGACGCGGCCAAATCAGAAGATCCCAAGACCAAGGCGCTGGCCGCCCGCATCGGCAAGCTGGGCTGGGGTTCGGTGTTGATCATCGACGGGGCGGAGGTCGATGCCGGGTTCTCCCGCGCGGCCCGCAACATTCCCGGCATCGATGTGCTGCCCAGCGCCGGTGCCAATGTTTACGACATTCTCAATCGCGAGACCCTGGTGCTGACCCGGGACGCGGTAAGTGCATTGGAGGCGCGCCTCAAATGACCCAGCGGCTCAGCGCAAAGGACGTCCGTGTCGGCGAAGGTCGAAAGTTCGATCTCATCCTGGCCCCGGTGATCACCGAGAAGTCGACCCAGGGCTCGGAGCACAACCAGGTCACATTCCGGGTGCCGATGAAGGCGACCAAGCCTGAAATCCGGGTGGCGGTGGAGACACTTTTCAAGGTCAAGGTATTGGCGGTCAATACCCTGCGCCAGAAAGGGAAGACCAAACGGTTCCGCGGCCAGCTCGGCAAGCGGGCGGACACCAAGAAGGCCATCGTGACCCTCGCCGAAGGCGAATCGATCGACGTGACCTCGGGCCTCTAGGCGGCACGGCAAGGACAGAGTTATGGCACTGAAAACCTTCAATCCCACCACACCGTCGCGGCGTCAGCTGGTTCTTGTGGACCGCTCGCAGCTGCACCGGGGGAAGCCGGTCAAGGCATTGACCGAGGGCAAGACGCGCGCGGGCGGGCGCAACAATACCGGGCGCATTACCGTGCGCCACCGCGGCGGCGGCCACAAGCGGCGCTACCGCGTGATCGACTTCAAGCGCCGCAAATTCGACGTCGAGGCGACGGTGGAACGGCTTGAATACGATCCCAACCGGACCGCCTTCATCGCCCTGATCAAGTATGCCGACGGCGAGCGCGCCTACATCCTGGCGCCCCAGCGGCTTGCCCCGGGTGACAAGGTCATTGCCGGCGAGCGGGTCGATGTGCAGCCCGGCAACGCCATGCCGCTGCGCTCCATTCCGGTCGGCACCATCGTCCACAATGTCGAGATGAAGGCCGGACGCGGCGGCCAGATCGCGCGTTCGGCGGGCACCTATGTGCAGCTGATCGGCAAGGACTCCGGCTATGCCCAGTTGCGCCTCGGCTCCGGCGAGGTGCGCATGGTGCCGGAACAGTGCATGGCGTCGATCGGCGCGGTGTCCAATTCGGACCAACAGAACATCAATATCGGCAAGGCGGGCCGCAAGCGCTGGCTCGGCCGCCGGCCGGTGGTGCGTGGCGTTGCCATGAACCCGGTGGACCATCCTCATGGCGGCGGCGAAGGCCGCACCTCCGGCGGGCGCCATCCGGTGACCCCCTGGGGCAAACCCACCAAGGGTGCGCGCACCCGCGGCAAGAAGGCGTCCGACCGGCTCATCATCCGCAGCCGGCACCGGTCCCGCAAGAGAA
>JAHEKA010000435.1 GCA_024638585.1 Rhodospirillales bacterium | reverse complement strand
TGGGCTTGGCCTTGGCGACCTTAATCGCGCGCATCTCCGCATAAGCGATGCGGGCGCGATCTGCCACCGATTTGGGAATCGCATAGATACTGGCCAGAAGTTTCTCCACGTCCTCTCCCGGCACGGGATTGACGTCGAGGGAGGCCAGCTCGATATCCTTCTTGAAGTCCGCCTTGGTCATCATGACGCCAAAGGCCTTGCGCAAAGCAGCGGCCCTCTCGGCGTGGACGCCCGGTGGCAGAACGAAGGGGCGATTGATCGTTTCCCAGGCGAGAATGGCTTCGAGGACCTCGCGGTCGGCCTTGTTCTTGGCATACTCGATCGCGGCGGGAACATCGGGAAGGTCCGCGCGCCGCTTGACAGTCAAGAGTGTCAGGACATTGACGAAATTATTCTTGATCCATTTGGGCTTGCGGCCCCTCAGTTGCGTCCAGGACCAGGCACCGATACCAGCAACCTCGCCCCGCTCCATCGCCAGAGTGCTTTCGCCGGTTGAACCGTAGCCCACCACAACCTTGAACTTGGTGCCGAGAATCTGATTGAGGACCCGGGGATAGACGCCGCCACCCGACCGGGGCGAGGTGGCCCCGAGCACCACCTGCTGCTTCATGGCATCCTCAAGGGTCTTCACACCGGTGTCGGCCCGCACGAAAAGCGCGGAATTGCCCTGGGTATAGCTCCCAAGCCAATAGAACTTCCGCGGGTCGAACTTGGCGCCGGCGGCGCCGATATAGGCCTCACGCATCGCCGCGGGATGGAAATGGGTCATGACCGACCCGTCCTTGGGACCCTTGTTGTAGGTCCAATTGATCGACCGCATGGAACCGGCGCCCGGCATATTCTGGACCAGCATTGAGGGATTGCCCGGAATGTATTTGTTGATATGGCGCGCCACGACCCGGCCGCCGCGATCGTATCCGCCGCCGGGGCTGTAGCCGATGATCAGCTTAAGCCGCGTCTTCTTGTAGAAGTCGCCTACGGCGTCGGCCGATGCCGGCCCCGCACCGCCGCAAAATGATGCGGCCGCCACGGCGGCGCCAATAACACTCGCCAGAACCTTGTTCATCACATCCTCCCGTTTGGAATTCCTGCGTCGTTCCCGGCCGGTCGGGCCGGCTCTCCCAATTTTGTACACATTCTGGGCGCTTGAAGTGACAATGGCAAGCCGGCCCCAGGGCGGCGCCCCTACGCAAAAGGCGCCCCCGATCGGGGGGCGCCTTCGCGATTCAGGTCTTTTGCGGGATCAGCCTTTGCAATCAGCCGAATAGACCAGCCCGCCCTTGCCGTAATAGGTGACGGAACAGACCATGCCCGCCTTCAGGGCACCGGCCTTGCCCTTCTTGCCGTTGATCTTGGTCTTGCGGCTGAGGCGTTTTTCCCGGGCCTTGAACTTCCAGGTTTGCCCTGAAGAATCCTTGAAGGTGATCCGCATCTTGCGGCCCTTGCCCTTGACCCCGGAGATCGTCAGGTCCTTCGCCGTCTTGGGTTTGGCCTTGGCGACCTTGATGCCGCGCATTTCCGCATAGACGATGCGCGCCCGCTTGGCGACCTCAGGCGGATAAGAGTAGAGCTTATCCAGCATGGCGTAGGCGCCCTTGGCGTCGATGGGGACGACCTCGAGAGACGCTTTCTCGATGTCCTTCTTGAAGTCCGCCTTGCTCACCATGATATCGAAGGCCTTGCGCAGCGCCTTACCCCGCTCCGGGTGGGTGCCGGGAGGCGCGGCGAACGGCCGGCCCAGTTCTTGCCACATGAGAAGGGCTTCCAGAACCTTCCTGTCCTCTTCCGTCTTGGCAAGATCCAGCGGTGTCGGCACATGAGGCAGCTCCGGGTGCTTGGCCACCGCATGTTGCACGATGGGAACGACGAAGCCGCTCTTGATCCATTTGGGCCTGCGGTCGCGCAGCTGCGACCACGACCAGGAGCCGACACCCATCACCTCGCCGCGTTCGGTCGCCAGGGTGCTTTCGCCGGTAGAACCGTAACCGACCACAACCTTGAACTTGGTGCCGAGCATGTAATTAAGCAGACGCGGATAGACGCCGCCGCCGGACCGCGCCGAAGTCGCGCCGATGGCGATTTCCTTCTTCATCGCGTCCTGGAGGGTCCTAACGCCGGAATCCGTGCGCACATAGGTCACCGAACGTTCCCGGTTGTAACTGCCGAGCCAATAGAATTCCCGCGGTTTGAAGTTAGCGCCGGCCGCGCCGATATAGGCTTCGCGCAACGCCGCCGGATGGAAATGTCCGATCGCCGAACCGTCTTTCGGTGCCTTGGCCTGCAGCCAGTTGAGCGCCCGGATCGAACCGCCGCCCGGCATGTTCTGGACGATCATGGAGGGTTTTCCAGGGATATATTTATTGATGTGGCGCGCCACGACCCGGCCGCCACGGTCGAATCCGCCGCCCGGGCTGAAGCCGATGACCACCCTGGTCCGGGTCTTCTTGTAGAAATCGCTGATGGCATCCGCCGCGGCCGGCCCAGAGGAACCGGCCAGCATCGCAACAGCGACGGCGATGCCGGAAAGGTAAGAAAAGAGATTTTTCATCATGTGTTTCCACTCCTATGAATCGTGTTTTTTCCGGGCGCCTATCGACCGCAGCCCGGAGTTTGTCTCGGCATTGCCGTCATTCTGACCGCTCCACCAGCGATTGGCAACCGCCCAGCACGCACCGCCAGAAGGGCACATTCCATGGGCTTTTGGCCCGTCCCATCCCGCGAAAAAAATCTCTCGGGAGAGATGGATTGCGCAGGCAAAAGCCGTTACACTGCGCCCCCGCCGGGTCACCCAAACCGGGGGACGCGGCGGCAGAACGACAGAATCAAACGAGCAGGTACACTCATTATGGCCGACGACCAGCATCACGACGACTTTCAGCACAGATATGTCGCCACCGTCGCCTCCATCATCGGCGGCGCCGTCTTCCTCATCGGCTTCCTCGGCATCCTCCTCAATCTCGGCTAAGCCTGGCCGCGCTCGCTTCTGGGGAGCCGGGACGAACGCGCCCTAGACCAGGCGGCTCACGCCCTTGACCATGAGCCCGAGGGCGGACACCAGAATCAGCAGCTGCATCAAGCGGTGATAGCGCTCCGGCGTCACCGTTTTGAACACGCGCGTCCCCAACCACACGCCGAGATACACGACCGGCAGCAGGATCAAG
>JAHEKA010000434.1 GCA_024638585.1 Rhodospirillales bacterium | reverse complement strand
CCTCGGGTGCGGGTCCGACCAGCGCCGCGTCGCCCGCGCCGTGGCATTTGCCGAAGCTGTGGCCGCCGGCGGTGAGCGCGACCGTCTCCTCGTCGTTCATCGCCATCCGGGCAAAGGTCTCACGGACATCACCTCCCGAGGCAACCGGGTCGGGATTTCCGTTAGGGCCTTCCGGATTGACATAGATCAGGCCCATCTGTACGGCGGCGAGAGGATTCTCGAGCTCGCGGTCACCGCTGTAACGTTCGTCGCCGAGCCAAGTATCCTCGGAGCCCCAATAGATGTCTTCCTCGGGCTCCCAGACATCCTCGCGCCCGCCGGCGAAGCCAAAGGTCTTGAAACCCATGGACTCCAGCGCGCAGTTGCCGGCAAGGACCATCAGGTCGGCCCAGGAGATCTTATTGCCGTATTTCTTCTTGATCGGCCAGAGCAGCCGCCGCGCCTTGTCCAGGTTGGCGTTGTCCGGCCAGCTGTTCAATGGCGCGAAACGCTGCGTACCCGATCCGGCACCGCCACGGCCGTCGGCGATGCGGTAGGTGCCGGCGCTGTGCCAAGCCATCCGAATGAACAGTCCGCCATAGTGTCCGTAATCGGCCGGCCACCAGTCCTGGCTGTCGGTCATCAGCGCATAGAGGTCCTTCTTGATGGCGGCGAGGTCGAGCGCCTTGAACGCTTCCGAATATTTGAACCCCTGGTCCATGGGATTGGACAGAGACGAATTCTGGCGAAGAATCCGGAGGTTTAACTGATTCGGCCACCAGTCCCGGTTCGACATGGTTCCCAGACTCGTGGCCCCGTGCGCAACCGGACATTTTCCAGCTGTATCATTGGCATCCATAGATTTTCCCCAGTTCGGCTTTTAGCAATTGGCATCCCAAAGGACACAGACCCAGCGACCTTCAGTCAGCAATCCAGGTTCAAATTCGGCGCAAACTCAAGCGATCGGTTAGGCCGAACGGCTCATGCCCCTGCCTGCTCCGCTTGACAAGGTGCTGGTGCACGTCTCCGCCGCGGACACTCCGCCGGACCTAATGGAACGGCATGACGCACACCTGTAACTACGTGGGCTCTCCCCCCTTGGATGTCTATACCCGACGAAAAATATTCTATGGGCTACAACACCGCGACCGCAGCCCGGGCCGCATGCGTTCGACGTTTCGTTGAACCGGGAACCTTGGCGACTGACGTGGAGAAGGCCGCATCTCCTCATCAAACCATTTGCCCCACGCCAGG
This sequence comes from Rhodospirillales bacterium, assembly GCA_024638585.1. GTDB lineage: Bacteria > Pseudomonadota > Alphaproteobacteria > SMXQ01 > SMXQ01 > SMXQ01. The sequence continues at coordinate 1,933 of JAHEKA010000434.1, read as the reverse complement.
CATTGGCGGAATCCCAGTTGCCGGAAGGCCCGGGCGATAACACGTGGTGGACTCAGGTGGGAGAATCGATATCCTTTTCAACGACGGCCCGCAAAAGCGATGCAAAATCGTCGGCCGGCAATCGTTGCGACCTTCGCCAACAACAATGAAATAGGGAGTCTTCTGTTATGGATCAGCAACCTAGACCGCGTGTTTCCCCAATGGCTGCGTGGACATCTGCATGCCTTATGGCCGGCTTCGTGCTGGCGGCAACCGCCACCGTTGCTGCTGCCCAATCGGTTGCCGATTTTTACGGCAAGAAGCGGATTTCCCTCATGATTAGCTCTGGCGTTGGTGGCGGCTATGACCTGTATGGCCGGACCGTGGCCCGGTTCATGGGTGATCATATCCCGGGAAAGCCCAGCATCATCCCTCAGAACAAGCCCGGCGCCGGCGGAATGAAGCTCCTCAACTTCGCCTACAACAAGGCGCCCAAGGACGGCAGCGTCATTTTCACCTTGCATATCGGTCTTCCCCTTCATCAGGTCTTGGGGGGACGGGGCGTCCGGTACGATGCCAGCAAGCTGATCGGGATCGGGCGTGTGACCGCCGGTAACGCGGTGACCGCCGTGTGGCACACCAAGGGCGTAAAAACCTTTGCCGATCTCAGCAAGAAGCTGGTGACTTTGGGGTCGACCGGCGCGAGTTCGGTTTCATCGATATTCCCAACCGTCGCGCAGAACCTGCTCGGGGCGAACTTCAAGGTCATCATGGGCTACAAGGGCGGTGAGCAGGTCATGCTGGCAATGGAACGCGGCGAAGTGGACGGGTTCGGGGCCTTCAATATCGCCAGCATGCAGGCCACCCGCCCCCAGTATATAAGCCAGAAGCAGGTCTATCCCATGGTCCAATGGGGCCTGCATCGAGAAAAGTTGTGGTCCGACATCCCGCTCGCCGGGGACTTGGCCAAATCACCGATCGACAAGAAAGCCGTGGAAGCGCTGTCGGCGCAAATGGAAATCGGCCGGTCTTATTACCTGGCGCCGGGGGTCCCCCGGGATCGGGTGCAAGCCCTGCGCACCGCTTTAAAGAAGACCGTCACGGACTCGCGGTTCATCACCGCGGCAACCAAGCTCAAGATGTTGATCCGCTACGCGTCGGGCGAGCAAACCGAGAAAACCATTGCCAATATCCTGGCGACGCCGAAAGACGCTGTCGAGCGCCTCAAGGCGGTCATGGTCAAGCGTGGCGGCGGGAGCTGCAAAGAGTACACGGACCCCAGGTTCTGCAGAAAGAAGAAGAAAAAGAAGGGCAAGAAGAAAAGCTCCTAGAGCGAGTTTCGAGGCCCCCTGTCGGGGGCCTTTCCTTTTCAGGATCGGCGTTACGGTGTGTCTTTCCCCCAAGCGCGATCGTTTGCGGAATCGTCCGATTCCCCGCGCCGCACCTGACCAGCGCTTTCGCGCGGTTGGCGGCTCAAAAGAAGGCGGCGATGGCGGGTCTGAATCGATCCATGTCGATCAGAAAGGAATCATGTCCCTGGATTGAGTCCAAGAGCTGAAACTGCACCTTCACGCCCCCGGCTTCAAGCCCGGCTGCGAGTTCCTGCTGTCGCTGTGGCGGGAACAGAAAATCGGATCGGACGCCGATGACATGTGCGCTCTGCAGACCGGTCAGGGTCAGCGCCTTATCGATGCTGCCCCCATGATCGCTGGCATCGAACAGGTCCATGGCGCGTGACAGGTACAAGTAACAGTTGGCGTCGAAGGTGCCGATAAACTTTCGGCCATGGGCGTCCAAATAGGATTCTATCTCGAAGTCGATTCCGAAGGGACCGGCGGTTCCGCTGCTGATGTCATCGGTCGCCCGTTCCCGGCCGAACCTTTGGTCCCATTCCTCCGCCGACCGATAGGTGATCATTCCCAGTTTGCGCGCCAGCAGCATTCCATCCTCGGGC
>JAHEKA010000433.1 GCA_024638585.1 Rhodospirillales bacterium | reverse complement strand
GTGGCCCTGGCCCGGGCACTGGTAACGGAGCCCGGCATTCTTTTGCTGGATGAGCCGTTCTCCAATCTTGACGCCAAGCTGCGCGAACAGATGCGGATCGAAGTCAAGCTGCTGCAGAAGCGGCTCAACATCGCCGTGCTGTTCGTCACCCACGACCAGGTGGAGGCGCTCAGTCTGTCCGACCGCATTGCCTTGATGAGTGAAGGCGCGGTCCAGCAACAGGGTAACCCGCATCTGCTGTACGAAGAACCGGCCAATGAATTCGTGCGCGATTTCGTCGGCAAGACGCTTCTGTTCCGGGGCCGGGTGGAAACCGCCAATCCCGCCGGGCCCATGGCGATCCGCGTTGACGGGGCCCCCGATTGCGTGGTGTTCGGGCGGAGCTACGATCCCGCCGGGATCGGCACCGGCACCGGCGTGTTCATCGGGGTGCGACCGGAAGATGTCGAGATCGAGCCGGCCACCGGCGCTGCGGCGCCTCCGGGAACGATCGGCGGCACCGTTTCCGCCGCCTTGTTCATCGGTGAGCGGATCGAGTACCAGGTCGAGGTCGACGAACAGCGGGTGATCATCATTTACGGGGACCGGCATGTTCCGCTGGCGGAAGGCGCCAGGATCTGGCTGCGTCTCAGGCCGGACGGCCATACCGCCTGGCCCAGCGACCGGTCGGCCACGGAGGAAACGAACGATCAATAACGCATCTGTTTCACCATAGGTAACCAGCAGTGGGAGAGGCACTATGACGAAGAAGTTTTTATCGGGCGTGGCATTGGCCGGTGGTTTGGCACTGGCGATGCTTCCCGGCCAGGCGCAATCGGCGTCCGCAGAATGGGACGCGTTGGTCGCGGCGGCGAAGAAGGAGGGCAAGGTCGAGGTCATCCTGGGGGGACAGATGCCCCGGAAGCTGCGCCGGGCGATGCCCGCCTTTACAGAGAAATACGGCATCAAGGTCAATTTCCAGACCGGGTCCAGCCGCAGGCATGCCGCCCGCATCCGGGCGGAACGCAAAACCGGCCGCTTTACCGCCGACGTGTGGATCGGCGGCGCGAATTCGGGCCTGTCCTTGCTGCTGCCCAATGGTGTCCTCAGGCGGCTCGATACCCTTTTGATCGACCCCGATGTCAAGGATCCCAAGAAGTGGTATCAGGGCAAACTGCATTGGGTCGATCCTCAGGGGCAACATATCCTGGCCTGGGGCGCATCGCCGTCCTACACCATCGCCATCAACACCAAATTGGTGAAGCCGGAAGAGATCAAGTCCTATTGGGACGTGCTCCAGCCCAAATGGAAGGGCAAGATCGTCGCCCGCTCACCCGCCCGCCAGGGTTCGGCGGCTTCGAGCGTACCGATGCTGCTGAACCCCAAGGTCGGGGAAAAGTGGTTCAAGAAGTTCGCCAACGAAATGGACGTGACCGTCGTCCGCGATTCGCGCCAGGCGGTGGAATGGCTGGCGCTGGGCCGCTTCGCCATCGGCATGTTCGGTCTCGGCACGCCGGCCCTGGAGATGCAGAAGCAGGGTTTCCCGATCCTGCCCTATCTGCCCCATATCCTGGCCGAAGGCGAAACCCTGAGCTCTTCGGCCGCCAACCTCATGGCGGTGGATCGGGCCCCCAACCCGAATGCCCAGAAGTTGTTTGTCAACTGGGTGCTCAGCAAGGAAACCCAGACGCTGTTCATCAAGACCGGGAAGACCTCGGATTCCTTGCGCATGGACGTGCCCGAGGATGCCGTTGAGCCGCAGTATCGCATCCGGCTCGACCGCAAGTATTACGTGGGTTTCTCTGATCCGAGCTTCGTCAACAATCAACGCAAGCACTTGAAGACCCTGCGCCGGATCATGAAGACGGCGCGCAAGAAGAAGAAATAGGGCGGCCATAGGATCGGGGTTGGGAGAGGGGCCATCGGCCCCTCTCCGCCTCATAGAAGGGTGGGCCGTGCCCACCTGCCCGATACGGAAAGTCGAGCGATTTGGCGACGGTAGACACAGTAGCGCCACCGGTGAGGCAGCGGCGGCGCACGAACAAGGGCCTGTTCATCATGGCCCTGCTGATCGTGTTTTTCGGCTTCTACATCATCTATCCCGTCGTCCTGATCTTCATCCAGAGCTTCAACATCGCCGGCATCATCGACGGCACCTACGAGTTCAGCCTGAACAACTGGCGCGAGGCGTTCTCCGAACCTGACGTGTTCGAGAGCCTGGTCAACACCTTGATCGTCTTCGCCTCCTACACGGCGGTCAGCTTTCCCCTTGCCGTCCTGATCTCCTGGATCCTGGCGCGCACCCCGATCCGGTTTTCCCGGGGGCTCGAGTTCATGTTCTGGGTGTCGTTCATGTTGCCGGCGCTCACCACCACCATCGGCTGGACCTTGCTGCTGGATCCGTTCTTCGGTTTCTTCAACGTGTGGCTCAAGGAGCTGCCCTTCATCACCGGGCCGGTGTTCAACATCTACAGCGTGGAGGGCATCGTCTTCGCCCATCTGATGGGCAACGCGCTGTCGCAGAAGGTCATGCTGCTGACCCCGGCTTTCCGCAACATGAACGCGACGCTGGAGGAGGCCGGCCGCGTCTCCGGCGCGGGCCGGCTCCGGACCATGATGCGCATCACCCTTCCGGTGATGATCCCGCCCATGGTCGTGGTGTTCCTGCTCAACCTGGTGCGCATGTTCAATACCTTCGAGATCGAGCAGATCCTCGGCACGCCGATTCGCTTTTTCGTCTATTCCACCCAGCTCTACGATTACGTGCGTGAGATGGAGCCGCCGGAATACGGCCAGGCGACGGCATTGGCGAGCCTCACCCTCATCATCATCCTCTGCATCATCCCGCTGCAGCGCTGGCTGTTGAGCCGGCGCATCTACACCACAGTCTCGGGCGACTACAAGCCCGGCCTGGTCCATCTCGGGCTGTTCCAGCCGATCGCCTTCGGGTTCGTGGTCTTGGTCGTCGCCCTGCTGACCCTCGTGCCGGTCCTGACCTTGCTGGGCGGCAGTTTCATGACGCGGGCGGGATTCTTCCAGGCGGTGCCCACCTACACGATGGCCCATTGGAACACGGTGTTGGCCGATCCGATCTTCTTCCGGGCGCTTCAGACCACCTTCATCCTGTCGATATCCACCGCCATCATCTCGCCCCTGCTGTTCTCCATGGTGGCCTATATCCTGGTGCGCAGGAA
>JAHEKA010000432.1 GCA_024638585.1 Rhodospirillales bacterium | reverse complement strand
AATGGAGCGCCTGGATCGGGCCGGTGTCGTCGGCGTGAGGATCAATTTCGACAGGCAGTTGAAAATGACCCCAAGCGGCGAAACCGTCCGCACCATTCTGAAGCGTGTCGAGGAAATCGGCTGGCATGTGCGTGTGCATGTGCGCGGCAACGACCTGATCGAACATTCCGACATCCTGCGCTCGGTCAAGGATGTCAACATGTCGATCGATCATCTCGGTCATGTGGACCTGACGAAAGGGCTGGATCAGGCGACCTGCCGGTGGATCCTCGACATTCTCACCCGGGAGAACTGGTGGATGATGGTTTCCAACGGCAATCGGGATTCCGTGATGGACAGTGGATGGGACGATGCCGTCCCTTTCGGCAAGGCGTTCATCGAGGCGGCCCCAGACCGCGCCACTTGGGCTACCGACTGGCCGCATCCGGCATGGCGGAAAAAGCGCATGATGAACGACGCCGAGGAAGTCGAGCTCTTCTATCGATACGTCGATCATGACGAAACGATGATCCGCAAGATCCTTGTGGACAATCCCAAGCGGCTCCATGGTTTCGGAGACTGACCGCCCATGGCCGGTCCTTGGCTGCGAAGCCGTTGTCTGCTTGAAGCCCATTGCGGCATGCGGTTGACGAAACCTTCGGCCTTGATATCGTTGACATGCGGCGCCAAGAAATCGTGACAAGGGACAATAGCGAATGAGCACCGAGCCTCGTGATTCCTGGTCATCGGAATTATTCGATCTGTTGGTCGGGGCGGGGATCACCCTGTTTCCCTACGTGCCCGATGCCGGGAACAAGCGCCTGATCGAACTGGCCGCCGCCCATAACGAAAGCCGTCCGGTGCTGCTGTCTTCGGAGGAGGAAGGCGTTGCCATTTGCGCCGGCGCGGACCTGGTGGGCCAGCGCGGTGTGTTGTGCATGCAGTCTTCGGGACTCGGCAACTGCACCAACTTTCTGTCTTTCGTGAAGGGCGGGGGGTTCCCCATCCTGATGCTGGTGACCATGCGCGGCGATTACGGGGAAGGGAACCCCTGGCAATATCCCATGGGCCAAGCCGTGGAACCGATCCTGCACACCATGGGAGTGCTGACCTATCGGGTGGAAACGAAGGAAGACCTTCTGCCCGCGGCCGAGGCGGCGATTACGAGTTCGGGCAACGGCCGACAGGCGGCGGCTTTGATCCTGTCGCAGAGATTCCTCGGCGCCAAGGCGTTTTGAGGCCGCAACCGGCGCCGGCGACCGATCGTTCAAGACTTGAGGCAGCGGAGCAAGGAAACCACCCATGACAAGACCAGCCCCGGTCCTTGACCGCCGCAACGTTCTCTCCCGCCTGTTTCCATCGACCGACGACATGCTCTTCATTTCCGGCCTCGCGGGACCGGCTCGCGATGCTGCCCAGTTGCTCGATGATGGCGACAATCTCTTCACCATGGCCGGGACCATGGGTGCTGCGGTCCCCATGGGACTTGGCGTCGCCCTTGCGGCCCCTGAAAGGCAGGTCGCGGTGATCAACGGGGACGGCGAATTGCTGATGAAGATCGGTTCGCTCGCCACCGTCGCCACCATGGCGCCGGAAAATCTGTCGATCGTTTGCCTCGACAATGGCTGCCACGGAGAAACCGGAGGGCAGACCGGCCATACCTCCCACCGCACGGACCTCGCCAAGATGGCGGAAGGCGCGGGGATCGCCTCGGTCATGGTTCTGGAGACGGAAGATCAGATGGATGCCGCAGCAAAATTTCTGGTCGATGCGCCAGGCCCCCGCTTTCTGCAGGTGCGCGTCACCGACGGCCCGCCGCATCCCTACAAGCGCAACTTCGACCCGGCCTATTGCCGCACCAAGTTCCGCGACGCTTTCTTGGGCCGACGATAACCCGGCCGCCTCACGCGGCCGTGGCCACTTGCACCTTGCCGGTGACACCGTGCTTGTCGATCAGGTTGGCGATCAACCCACTTGACTTGGCCTCGGCGAGGAACGCGTTCACCGCGTCCCTCAGGGCGTCCTTGCCGGGCTGGGTACCGATCGCTTGGCGCACCGTGGTGTAGCGTCCGGGGATGATGCGTGATGCGGGCAAGTCCGGGGCGCAGTCCTGCAGCGCCGGGACCAGGCCGGCCAAGGCATCGAGCTTTTCGGATCTATACAGCTCCATGGCGCCGGGAAGGCCCTTTGCGCGACATAGTTCGGCATGCTTCAACGTGCGCGCCAGGTAGAGATCATAGGCCGAGCGCGCCGACACAGCGATTCGGACGCCCGGCCGATCGACATCCTCGACCTTCTGAAATGGCGAATCGCCCGGCACCAGGTAGGTCGCCTCGATCTCGACATAGGCGTCGCAGAAACCGATGGTTTCCGCCCGGTCCGGGTCTTCCGCGATCAAGGCGATATCCCATTCGTTGCGCGCCACCCCATCCGCCACCTCGCCCGGCGTGGGATAGGTCGTGAAGGCGGCGGCAACACCGAGATGCTGGGCGAGGGCCGCGACGATATCAGGTGCGACACCTTGCGGATCGCCGTTTGGACCGGTTCCGCTCACCAGCAGGGTGTTGGAGAGGTTGATCCCCGCGCGCAGGGTGCCTGGGGTGCCGAGTTCGGACAGGGCGTCTTGGGACATGGTTGGTCTTTCTCAATCGCTTGTTTGCGCAATCGGTTGGCGACGGTGCGCGATCGGCCAAGAGAAATCAAGGCCTGAAGATGGGCTGCTTCAAGGGAATGGCGGCGGTCCACGCCCGATGCCGGTGGGCGATCGCGTCAACCCGGCCGCGGTCCAAGGTGTTAGGATCGGGCCCATAGGTGACAGGGAGGCGCTCCATGACCGCCTGGAAAGAGGCACGGAACACACGGAAGATCGGCGTGCAGGAAAAATACATCTCCGGCCTCGCCCATATCTCGGTCCACGTGCGCGACGTGGACGAAGCCACAGCCTTCTGGATCGACCTGTTCGAGGCCGACCCCCATCGCGACCGGCCGGGGCGCCAGCTGTTCCGTGTCGCGCTTTCGGGCGTGGTGCTGGCTTTCTTCGAGCTGCCCGGCGCCGTCGACACCGCCGTTTCCTATCCCCATTACGCCTTCACCACGACGGCCGAGGGCCTCAGGGTGATGAAGGCGCGGCTGGAGGAGGCGGGGGTCAGGACCCATCCGCTCTGGACCCGGGATCACGTCACGGCGCTGATGTATTTCCG
>JAHEKA010000431.1 GCA_024638585.1 Rhodospirillales bacterium | reverse complement strand
GCCCGGAAGGTCGGGCGCACGTGCTGGCGCGGGCCGTTGAACCCGGCCGGAATGACCATCACCGGCACGTTCTCCGAATAGGCCTGGGCGACGCCGGCAAAGGCGTTTTCGATCCCCGGCCCGTGCTGGGCGGCGAAGACACCGTTCTGCTTGCCCCGGCGAATGCGGGAATAGCCGTCGGCCATGCCGACGCCAATCCGTTCCTGACGGCACAGGATGGGCCGGATATCGATCTCGGCACAGGCGTCGATCAGCGCGTTGCGGGGATAGCAGGCGAGGAAATCGGTTCCCTCGCGCTTGAGAATTTCAGCGAGGACTTCGGCGCCGTTCATAGCAGTGTCTCTTCCCTGGTGTGTGGTTGGTGTTATTGGGGTTTGTTGATTGGCTATCGTCGGCCGCCCAAGGACCAGGTTCAGGCATCGACGGAAACGCGGATGCGGTCATCCACCTCATCGAGGAACACCGTGCCGCGCGGTGCCTCATAGCGCGCCGAGCGCACGCCCCGGAAGCTCGACGGATCGGTGCCGGGCAGCGGCTTGCCGGCCTCCATGTCCTTCAGCGTCTGCAGCAATAGCTTGCGGATCTGGGCAATGGCGGAATCGCCGATCAAAAGGTGTTCCTTGGTGCGGTCGGCGATCGGCCCCATGGATTCCTGGACCGCGCAATCCTGGATGCCGAGCCCGCGCATGCCGGTATAGGAATGGCCGCTGGCCTGAAGTTCGCGGTCGATCAGGTAGTCGTTTTCCTTGTTCATGGTGGCGACATCGGTGCCGGGGAAATTCTCGGTATGGATGCCGTGGAACTCCCTGGAGCGCGCGAGCTCCTCTTCCGTGAAGGGGCGCTCGGGCTGGAAATCGATCGAATACAGCATCGTGTTTTCGTCGTCGATCGGCATCCACATATGTGCGGCATGGGGCTGGGACGAGATGATCTTGTGGAACGGCATGGCCATGACGTTGATGTTCCACATGATCTCGTCACCGCCGAAATCGCGCCCGGTGCCGACCACGAAGCCGAAATCCATCGGCACGACCTCATAGAAGGACGGCACGATGCGCCGGCTCTCTTCGGCGGTGCCGCTGTGCAGGAAGGTCAGATGCGGCGCGTCGTAGCCGCCTTCCAGGCCCTGCAGCCAATTGCATTCCTGGATGTGCCGGCTCGGGAATTTCTGATCGTCCCCCACCCGCATCCATTCCAGATCGGGCAGCTCCGGCCGTAATTCCTGGGGCCCCATATAGGCCCAGATCACCCCGCCCGCCTCTTCGCAGGGGTAGGCCTTGATCTTCATGTTCTTCTTGACGGCGCTGATCTGGTTCTCGGGCGTCCCGGGCGGCAGGCAGGGCACGTCGACGCAGTTGCCTTCGACATCGAACTTGATGCCGTGATAGACGCAGCGCAGGCCGCATTCCTCATTGCGGCCGAAGAACATCGATGCCGTGCGGTGGGGGCAGGCCTCGTCGATCAGGCCGATGCGGCCTTGCGAATCGCGAAACGCCACCAGGTCCTCGCACAATACGCGCACGCGCATAGGTTCTCCGTCGGGTTTTTCCAGCTGATGGGAGAACAGCACCGGCATCCAGTAGCGCCGCATCAATTGCCCCATGGGCGTGCCCGGCCCGACGCGGGTGAGCAGTTCATTTTCTTCCCGTGAAAGCATCGATTCCTCCGTACAGCGGCTGCCGGTGAGGGGGTGAAGTGTCCGGCATTTTCATTCTTTCGGACCCCCCGGTAATCCCCCCGGGGCCGCGCGCGCCATGGTATCCCGCCATGGTCGGAAGGGCAATATGGGGGCACGGCGAAACCGGCAGCCACCGATAGACCCTCACAATGCTGAGCCGTAGGCACACCATCCCATCGCTTTACTAAAATTCCGATTTCCCGTAAGAATTGAGCCCAATATTGGCCTACGCCTCTGGTAAATTTCCTGTCTCACGCCCTTGGAACCGATTACAGACGCTGTCACGACAACCGCGTTAGAACGATCAATCCCATTTCGTTAATTTGGGGAGGCGTGCGCTGGCCATTGACGCTCATGCGTGCAGATTGCGACGCGCCATTGGAGGAGTGGTGTTCAGGTTTCGAATAATCGGCGCAGTTCTGTGCCTCGCGCTGCTGGCGGCGACTCCCGTGGGCGGCCAAGACACGGACGGTGGAAAATTCGCGGCCAGCAAGCGCCAATTTATCGCGGCCGTGCCTCGTTCCTGGAAGCCACAATACGACACAGACGCGAAGGGAAATCCGATCGGCTTCGCCATCGAAGTGATGGACGAGGTGGAGGCACGAGCCGGCGTGGAAGTGATTTACAAGATCGCGGAGAACTTCCGCGCAGCGGTGCGCATGTTGGACCGCGGCGAGGCTGATCTCATTCCCAATAGCCTAATCCGCAAGCGTAGGCTCGAAAAATATGCGTTCAGCGTCCCGGTAGAAACCTATTTCGTTTCCATATTCGTCCGAAAGGATAACCGAACCATCAACGGGCGCTCCGATCTTGTCGGGACCAGACTCGGTCTTGTCAAAGGCCATGTCGGCGTGCGGCTTTTCAGGGGCAGAAACGACATCCTTATCCAGGTTCTTCCCGATCATCGCACCGCTCTATCGCGCCTGATAGACGGAAAGATCGACGCCCTGGTGTATTCCGGCCCGTCGGTCGTGAATGCCGCCCGGATGATAAGGGCCGATGATGACATCCGTGTGGTGGGAGATCCATTACTGCGCATCAAACGGGCTATCCGCGTCACTCGTGACAACGCCGCCCTTCTGGAAATCTTCAATCCCGCAGTGAAAAGCTTCGTCAAGACGGCCGCCTACGGACGCCTTTACGAAAAATGGTTCCTCAAGCCGCTACCGATCCTGACGGTCGGACAAATCCTGTGGATCGCAGGCGGGTTCATCGTCTTCATCGTCCTCGCGATGGGATGGTGGCGCCACCGAAGTGTGGTTCAACTGAATCGCGCCTTGCGTGAAGAGATGGATGTGAGAGCCGAGGCGGAACAAACGCGAAGGGCGTTGTTTGCGCAAGCCGCGGTCGGCATCGCACAGACTGCCTTGGACGGGCGATTCATAAGCGTAAACCAGAGACTGTGCGAAATCCTTGGCTACTCTGAGGAGGAACTGCAAGCAAGGACATTCGAGGATATCACGCACCCTGCGGACCTCGGGCGCAGTCGAGATGGTGTTCGCG
>JAHEKA010000430.1 GCA_024638585.1 Rhodospirillales bacterium | reverse complement strand
GCGGCGTGGCGCCGCCGTGCAGGGAAGGAACGTTCATTGGCTCACCCTTCTCCCGCCTTCGAGGCGTCATCCTGGTTCCGCGTCGCCATCCAGATCTTGACCGTCAGCGGGTCACCCGGCACGGAAACCGGCGGGCTCGGGTCCAACGCCGCTGCCCGGCACCAATCAGCGACCTCGTCATCATCGAAACCGAGACGCCGATGGGCATGCTCTCCGCGCAAGGCCTCGATATCGTGATGGGCGAAATCGACCACCACCAGCCGCCCCCCCGGCGCCAGCACCCGCGCGGCTTCGGCGATGGCCAGGCCGGGCTGATCGGCGTAATGCAGCACCTGATGGACCGTCACCAGGTCGTAGCGTTCGGCATCGGCCGACAGGCCATACATGTCGCCGAGGCGCACCTGGCAATTCGTCAGCTCGGCGCGTTCCAGGTTTGCCCGCGCCACGTTCAACATCTCTCTAGACAGGTCGATGCCGACGGCGCGATCTGCCCGCGGGCCGAACAGCTCCAGCATGCGCCCGGTACCGGTTCCGATATCCAAGAACCCCTTGATCGGCTGATCGCCCAGGAGGTCGGTCATCGCGGCTTCCACCTCTGCGTCGTCGGCGTGCAGCCGCCTGATGTCGTCCCACCGCTTGGCGTTCTTTCGGAAATACTCCGCCGCCACCCGGGCGCGCTCCGCCTTGACATCGGCCAACCGATCACGGTCCCGAAGAATTGCCGGGTCCGTGGCGGGAATCATCTCCAAAACCTGGCGCGCAGCCCGGCGCGCCGGTCCCCGCTGGGCAAGGCGGTAAAAGGCCCAAGTGCCTTCGCGAAAGCGCTCCAAAAGCCCGGCATCCACCATCAGCTTGAGATGACGCGATACCCGGGGCTGGCTTTGGCCGAGAATCCGCGTCAATTCCGTCACCGCAAGCTCGCTTTGGGCACACAGCGCCAAAAGGCGAATCCGCGTGGATTCGCCGGCAGTCCGCAGTACCGTAAGCAGCTCTTCAAGATCGGTCATCGGGACTCCTTATCCGCAAGGCCCGAGACGGCCATGTCGGAACACGCTGGGCCAGACCATATCCAATCATCATCAAAACATAAATATATTTTTATGTCTTAACGAACGATGAAAAACGGGGCGGAAGGCTATACTGTGGCCGCATCTCTGACATATGGCGTATGGTAATTCCCAAATGGCTGTGGTACTGAGACTCAGGCAACTTCGGTGTCAGCTGCAATCGCTTTGAGGCTTCCAATTAAGAGAGAATTTACGCGCAAGGGGGATGATCCCGTGGGCACAATGGTGCTCAGGCCGCCAATGAGGGGGCGGATGCGTTTGATTGGGTTTCCCGGACCGGAAGTTCGTAGAATCCCGCGTCGAGTGGACGGCAGCACGAGATGATCAAGACGTCTCAATTCCGTGTGTTAACCAAACTGGGTCTTGCGGCCCTTTTAGCGATTTCGGCTGCGGGATTGTCGGGGTGCGCCAGCGCGCCCAAGGATCCTGCTGCGAAGGCCGAGTTCGAAAAGGACAACGATCCCATCGAGCCCTTCAACCGGGCAATGTTCGCGTTCAATAAGCAGATGGACGGGATGTTCCTCCGCCCCGCCGCGGTGATCTACAAAGAAGCCCTGCCCGGGGTCATGCAGGACGGCATCCATAACTTCCTCTCCAACCTTCGTTCACCGGTCGTGCTTGCCAACGACCTCCTCCAGGGCGAAATGGACCGCGCCGGGACGACCGCCGGACGCTTCGCCATCAACACGACGGTGGGCGTACTGGGCGTGTGGGATGCCGCCGCCCATATGGGAATCGAAGGGCATTCGGAAGATTTCGGTCAGACCTTCGCGGTCTGGGGCGCAGGAGAAGGATTTTACATCGTCCTCCCGTTCCTTGGTCCCTCGAACCCGCGGGACGCGCTTGGGCTGTTGACCGAATGGTACGTCGATCCATTCAACATCATCGCCCGAAACGAAGACGTCGAGGAACTGATCCTGATACGGTCCCTCGTCACCGGCGTGAATTTCCGCGCCCGCAACTTGGAGACCATCGACGAGGTCGAGCGCACTTCGCTTGACTATTACGTCGCGATTCGTAGCCTGTACCGACAACGTCGGTTGGACGAGATTTCCAACGGAAAAGGAACTTCCGACCAGCCGGCGCCAGGTATTTCATACGAGCGCGAGAAACAAGAGAAACCCAAAGCCCCCTCGTCAGCTCGCGCCCAATAACTTCGGGTCCGCCATGACGCCTTCCCCGGCTCTATCACCAAGACTTCGCGCCCTGGGCGCCGCCGTCGTATTGTGCCTGCTGTTCGCCTGGCCCGCCGGTGCCATGCAGACCGGTAACGCCATGGGCTTCGTCAAGGACCTGAGTTCGACGGTGCTGAAGCAGCTTACCAGCAACGAGATTTCGGATTCCGAACGCGTCAAGCGGCTCCGAAAGCTCCTGGTGGATCATTTCGATGTGCCGGTCGTGGGAAAATTCGTCCTCGGCGTCTACTGGCGGCGGGCCAGCAAGGAACAGTTCGATCAGTTCCTGAAGCTGTATGAAATCTATGTCGCCCATAACTACGCCGGACTGTTCAAGAAATATCAGGGCGAAACCATCGATATCGTGCGGGAACAGCCGGGCGGCGATGACACGACGCTGGTCTTCGGGCGCATCAATCAGATTTCGGGCCCGCCGATCGGCCTTGAAATGCGCGTCCACAAAAAGGACGGCATTTACAAGGCGCTCGACCTTAAGATCGAAGGGGTCAGTATGCCGCTGACCCACCGCAAGCAGTTCGCCTCCGTCATCGGCCGCTCCTCCAAGGGCGTTCAGGGGCTGGTCGACGCGTTGAAACGGGCCACCGATCGGTTCGAAGAACAGACCCCGTCCCGATAGGGCCGCCGCCCCATACCATTCAAACATGCGGTGCCGGTGGGATCAGTTTCTCACCAATGGCTTGTACTTGATCCGATGCGGCTGGTCGGCAGCGGCGCCGAGCCGGCGCTTACGATCGGCCTCGTAATCGGCGTAATTGCCCTGGAACCATTCGATATGGCTATCGCCCTCGAAGGCCAGGATATGGGTTGCGATCCGGTCGAGGAACCAGCGGTCATGGCTCACCACCACCGCCGAACCGGCGAATTCCACAAGCGCCTCTTCCAGCGCGCGCAAGGTTTCGACGTCGAGATCATTGGTCGGTTCGTCAAGCAACA
>JAHEKA010000429.1 GCA_024638585.1 Rhodospirillales bacterium | reverse complement strand
CCTGCTGGTCTGCGATCACAACGTGCCCACCACCGACCGCGGCGCGCGGATCGCCGACGACGATTCGCGCATCCAGGTCGAGACCCTGGAAAAGAACGCCGCGGATTTCGGCCTGCCTTATTTCCCGCTGACCGACATTCGCCAGGGCATCGTCCATATCATCGGCCCGGAGCAGGGCTTTACCCAGCCGGGCATGACCATCGTCTGCGGCGATTCCCATACCGCGACCCACGGCGCCTTCGGGGCGCTGGCCTTCGGCGTCGGCACGTCGGAAGTGGAACACGTGCTGGCGACCCAGACCCTGATCCAGAAGCCTGCCAAGAACATGCGCATCACCGTCACCGGCAGCCCCCATCCCGGCGTCGGCGCCAAGGACATCATCCTTGCCATCATCGGCAAGATCGGCACCGCCGGCGGCACCGGTCATGTCATCGAATACGCCGGCGAGGCGATCGAGGCGTTGTCCATGGAAGGGCGCATGACGGTCTGCAACATGTCAATCGAGGGCGGCGCCCGCGCCGGCCTGGTGGCGCCTGACGACACCACCATCACCTACCTCAAGGACCGGCCCATGGGGCCGAATGCCGATCAATGGGATGCGGCGGTGGCCTATTGGAAAAGCCTGCCGTCCGACCCCGGCGCCACTTACGACAAGGAAGTGACCCTCGACGCCGCCGCGATCGAGCCGCTGGTGACCTGGGGCACCAGCCCGGAAGACGTGCTCCCCATCACCGCGGCGGTGCCCGATCCGGCAAGCGCCCGGGATGACGCCAAGAAGCGGTCGATGGAGCGCGCCCTTGAATACATGGGCCTCGCGCCCGGCACCAAGCTCTCCGAGATCCCGATTCAGACCGCCTTCATCGGGTCTTGCACCAACGGCCGGATCGAGGATCTGCGCGCCGCGGCCATCATCGCCAAGGGGCGCAAGGTGGCTGAAGGGGTGCGCGCCCTGGTGGTGCCGGGATCCGGCCTGGTCAAGAAGCAGGCCGAGGACGAGGGTCTGGATGCGGTATTCACCGAAGCCGGTTTCGAATGGCGCGAGGCGGGCTGTTCCATGTGCCTCGCCATGAACCCGGACAAGCTCGCGCCGGGCGAGCGTTCGGCCTCCACCTCCAACCGCAATTTCGAGGGCCGCCAGGGCCCGGGCGGGCGGACCCATCTGATGAGCCCCGCCATGGTCGCCGCCGCCGCCATCAATGGGCATATCTCCGACGTGCGCGACTTCGACTGAGGATCCCGATTATGGACAAATTCACCACCCTCACCGGTATCGCGGCACCCCTGCCGATGATCAACGTCGATACCGACAAGATCATCCCGGCCAAATGGCTCAAGACGATCAAGCGCACCGGGCTGGGACCGGCCCTGTTCGAAGCCATCCGCTACAAGAAGGACGGCTCCGAGGACCCGGATTTCGTCCTCAACAAGGAGCCCTATCGCAAGGCCGAGATCCTGGTGACCGGGGAGAATTTCGGCTGCGGTTCGTCCCGCGAGCACGCGGTCTGGGCGCTCCACGGCTTCGGCATCCGCTGCGTCATCGCCCCTGACTTCGCCGACATCTTCTATTCCAACGCCGCCAAGAACGGCATTCTGCTGGTGAAACTGCCGCAGGAGGAAGTCGACAAGCTGATGGAGGATGCGGAGAAGGGCGAGAATGCGCGCCTGACCGTCGATCTGGAACGCCAGCTGGTGGTCCGTCCCGACGGCGAGGAGATTTCGTTCGACATCGATGCCTTCCGCAAGCATTGCCTGCTGAACGGGCTCGACGATGTCGCCCTGACGCTGGAGAAGGATACCGATATCCAATCGTTCGAGGGCGGCCAGAAATCGGCCACGCCCTGGCTCTACCGCTAAGGCGGGACGCCGGGGCCGGGGCCCCGGCCACCTGAGACAACACATCCGAAGGGGGCGGACAGCACACCATGGCGGCCAACAGGAACCTTTTGATCCTTCCAGGCGACGGCATCGGGCCCGAAGTGATGGGCGAGGTCAAGCGCGTGATCAACTGGATGGACGGCAACCGCGCCGTCAGCTTCGACGTCGATGAGGACCTGGTGGGCGGATGTGCCTATGACGCCCACGGCGCGCCGATCGCCGACGCCACCATGGACAAGGCGCTCAAGGCGGACGCGGTGCTGCTCGGCGCCGTCGGCGGCAAGAAATGGGAGAGCCTGCCCTTCGAGGACCAGCCCGAGCGCGGCCTGTTGCGCCTGCGCAAGGACATGGAGCTGTTCGCCAACCTGCGCCCGGCCATCGTCTTCGATGCCCTGGCCGAGGCGTCGACGCTGAAGACCGACCTGGTCGCCGGGCTGGACATCCTGATCATCCGCGAGCTCACCGGCGGGGTCTATTTCGGCGAACCGCGCGGCATCACCGATCTGCCCAACGGCGAACGCCGGGGCGTCAATACCCAGGTCTACGACACCTATGAGATCGTCCGCATCGGGCGGATCGCCTTCGAGCTGGCGGCCAAGCGCGGCGGGCGGCTGTGTTCGGTGGAAAAAGCCAATGTCATGGAATCCGGTGTGCTGTGGCGCGAGGAAATGACCAAGCTGCACACAGACTATCCCGATATCGAACTTAGCCACATGTATGCCGATAACTGCGCCATGCAGTTGGTGCGCGCGCCCAAGCAGTTCGATGTGATCGTCACCGACAACCTGTTCGGCGACCTGCTGTCCGATTGCGCGGCGATGCTGACCGGCTCGCTCGGCATGCTGCCGTCGGCCTCCCTCGGTGCGGCGGATGAGACCGGGCGGCGCAAGGCGCTATATGAGCCGGTGCACGGCTCGGCCCCGGATATCGCCGGGGAGAACAAGGCCAATCCGCTGGCGACCATCCTGTCCTACGCCATGATGCTGCGCTATTCCTTCGACTTGGGCGATGAGGCGGACCTGTTGGAGAACGCGGTCAAGTCGGTGCTCGACAAGGGCCTGCGCACCCCCGACATCATGCAGGACGGCAAGGAGCTGATCTCCACCACCGACATGGGCCAGGCCGTGGTCGACGAAATGGCGGCGCTCGCCAAGTAAGGAGCAGCCCCCGCGCGACCGTGTCGCGGTCTTCGGTCACACGAAAACCCAACCGGGTCCGCCCAAGCGGCCGGCGCGTTTCGCGCCGTCAAAAAATCGCTAGACACAGCCCGCACGTATAGCAAGAGCACAGCGTTCCGCTGCGCGGACACGAACGCGCGCCGCGCATTCTCCTCCGTTGCCA
>JAHEKA010000428.1 GCA_024638585.1 Rhodospirillales bacterium | reverse complement strand
TTGGTCAGGAACCGCGCGGCGTAATCCACGTTATGGGCCGGGTTGAAGGCAAGCCGCAGATTGGAAAAGGCCTTGGGATGGTAGCCCAGGTTGATCTGCATGCATCCGATATCAATATTGCGGACCCCTTTCGCCTGGAGCCGCTTGACCAGGGCCACCGCGGCGGCGCGGTTGGGCAGATGGTAGCTGTTTGGGCCGGATCGGACGGTCCAGGGCCACGGGAAGGTCGCTTTCTGGGCGCGGGAGTAGCGCCCCGATTCGGCGAGGGAAATGGCCGACAGCAGCTGGCTGGGGATGCGGTAGCGCCGTTCCGCCTTGCGCGCGGCCATCTGACACAGTTTGCCGTGCTTGGCGATGTGTTCGGCGTTCCTGAGCGGCGCTGCCGCGGCGTCGGGCAGGGCGCCGAGCAGGGCCAAAGCGGCGGCCCCAAGGATCAGGCATAGCGGCGGCGCGCGCCGGCTTGGAGGGTGCGCGGGTGCGTCTTCACACATGGTCATGTCGAAGCGGTTGCAGCATTCTGCCTTCAAGAAAACGCGATAAAGGTAAGAATTCCGTTACCAAATTGGCTTTTCGGACCATCGGGCCACCACAGAAAGCGCCTCATACCGGGCCATTGCGGCGGAAAAATGGTTATTCTTATATAAAACATTTGACATTAAATTTCGGCCATGAGAATGTGGCTTTGCGACGGAGGCTCCTCACGGGGCCTGGTCGTACACCCTTCTTGGGCGTTTCCTCCCTATACTAAAGGCCACGCTTCGGCGTGGCCTTTTCTTTTCCCGAAATTGCGTGATGCGCTGGAGGCCCCGGCTTGCGGTCGAAACCGGGTGCTTTAGCCCGTCTTTGCCAGGGGGTTGGCCAGCGCGGCCATCGATTGGGCAAGGTCCCGCATGCAGTCGGCCAGATCGTCAAGGCCCGGCGTGCGGGTGAAATTGGCTTCGTCCATGTAGAGTGCGCGGTTGATTTCGATCTGGACGGCATGAACGCCGGCGGTCGGGCGGCCGTAGTGGACCGTGGTGTATCCCCCGGAATAGGGGATGTTGCGGGTGACAGAATAGCCCGGTCGCGCCAGCATATGCTCCACATGTCGGGTCAGTGACCCGTCGCAGGAGGCCCCGAAGCAATCCCCCAGCACGAAATCGACCCGCGACATGCCGGGGTCCTGGTCCATCGGTCCGCCTACCGACGGCATGGAATGGCAATCCACGAGAAGGCACCAGCCGAACAGGGTCCGGGTTTCCTCGACCAACCCCTGTAATGCCCGGTGATAGGGCCGATAGAGCCGGTTGATGCGGTCCGCCGCCTCGGCGAAGGAAAGCTTGCCGCGGTAGATTTCCTCGCCGCTGGCGACCACCCGGGCGATGGTGCCGAGCCCCGCCGCGATGCGCGGCGAGTGGCTGTTGACGAAGGATGGAAGCGGGTCGTCGAACATCCCAGGATCCAGCTCGAACGGCTCCCGATTGGGATCCATATAGGCCCGTGGGAACAACGCCTTGATTAGCGGCGCCCCCATTTCCGGGGCGGCGCCAAAAATCTCGTCAACGAAGCTGTCTTCGGACTTTCTGAGCGCCTTGTCATCGAGCCGCGAGGCTGCTTTGAACGCTTCTGTGTAGTTGGTGCCGCTATGGGGGGAGGCGAAGACCACCGGCAGGGTGCGCTCGGCGGGACGTTCGATGGCATAGACCCCGTCCTGCTCGGACGGGGGCGGGGGTGCCGATTCCGAAGGGTCCTTCACGCTCGCCATAACCTTCGAGGTTTAGCCTATCCGTGCGCCCGTGTCACGGTCGCAGCGGCGCGGTGCGGCGGCGAATCTTCGATTGATGAAAACTCCATTTTGACCAAATTTTGATTGAGGTTTATTCTTTGGCAAGGAAATATCGCCATGTTTCTGCGGCTGAGAGCGCCAAGGCGCGGCGAAGAGGGATTAATTAATATTAATAAATGAAAGTCGAAGCATGGCGCGGATACTGCTAGCCGAAGACGACACCACAATGCGGACCTTCCTGGCCAAGGCTTTGGAGCGGGCGGGTCACGAGGTGTTCGCCGTCGGTGACGGGTTGGAAGCATTGGCGGCGGCCAAGGCGGTCCAGTTTGACCTGCTGGTGGCCGATGTGGTGATGCCGTCCCTGGATGGGTTCCAGCTCGCCGCCCGGGCCCGGGTCACCCATCCCGAGCTTCAGGTGATGTTTATCACCGGATTTGCCGCCGTGACCCTTCGCGCCCGCGAACAGGAGTTGCGCGGTTCCAAGGTTCTCTCAAAACCTTTCCACCTGCGCGAGCTGGTGGAACAGGTCGAAGACGTCTTGCGCCAACCTGCCACGCTCTAGTGCCGTGTCGCCGAAAGGCCGCGTGTTCCCGGCTTGGGGCCGGGCATCCCGCCAGGAAGCGATTCCAAGACCGGTATGATCGTGCATCGCGGCGCGGCAGCCACTCCGAGGCCGGGACCGGTAAGAGCGGGTTTGACACCCTAAAAGTCTAAAGGAGGGAGGGCCATGTTCATTCGAGTTGTTTTCGGGCTGATGCTGTGGTTGCTGGTGGCGTGGCCCTTGGCGGCCGAGCAGACCGGCGATGGACCGCTGACCGGCGTCACGATTGCCGAAGACGGCACCATGTGGACGGTCGAGTTTCATGTGAAAGGCGGAAAGATCGAAGGCGAGATCTCCTACGACCACTGCCAGACCTGCCCGGAACCCGTCGGCGATTATTTTTGCGCGACCCAAGATCTCTCCTCCGAATTGACCTATGCGCTTAATTGCATCAGTCGAGAGAAGACGATGCGGCAAGACAACTATACCGGCTCGCTTTTCTTGCGCGTGGAAGGAAACGTGAGCCGCGCGCGGGTTGATCCGGGTTTCTATCCCAGGGTCGAATTCACCCTCTTGAACGCCCGTCAATTCAAGGCCTATCGGCGGTTTGCGGCCGGCAACAAAAAGGCCGGTACCGACAAGTTCGCGGCCAAGGGATTGCCGGAGGAGAGGGCCGCGGCGCGGCCGGGACAGGACGGCCAGGGCCGGGGCCAGGGCCAGGTGGAACGGCTTGCCGAGGAACGAAGAAAGGCGGAAGCCACATTGCGTGAACTTCGCCGCCAGCGGGAAAGCTTGGCCCGCGAGCGGGCGGCGGCCGAACAAGCCCGCCGGCGCATGAGGGAAGAGCGGGCGGCGCTTGAGAAAGAACGACGCAAGCTTTGGGCGCCCGGGTTCCGCCGCGGCCTGACGGC
>JAHEKA010000427.1 GCA_024638585.1 Rhodospirillales bacterium | reverse complement strand
CGCCCGGTTGCAGTTCCCTGGCCATCAGATCTTATCCGCCTCGCCCTCGTGCAACTCTAGCTCGCCGGAGGCTTCCAGCCGGTCCCGAATCTCGCGCACCTTATTGTCGATCTCGTCGCGGGTCAGCACGCCCTTTTCCAGCAGCTGCTGGCTCATGGTGGCGGTCCAGCGCTCATAGTAATCGAGCGTGTTGTAGACGTCTTCTCCCAGCGCCTCGACATAGCGACGGTTCTGACCCCTGGGAACGATCTTGCGCTTGTCGTCGGCGATCAGGTTGTGCAGCGCGTCGATCTGCTTTTCCCAAAGGGTCGGTGTGTGCACCGAAGTATCGATCGGCCCCTCTTCCAGGCCGCCCACGTCGTGTGGTCCGCGCATCGCACCTTCCTCCCAAATTTCTAATATTTGCCGAGAGTATCCCAGGGCCCGAGCCCAGGGCAAGCCCGGCCCGAGGCTTGGTTGACAGGGCCAGCGGAAGAAACGAATATCGCCGCAACAAGACAATATAGGGGGAGTACCGTGTTCCGTTCGCCTAAAGGCATTTTTGCTGCCAACTCTATCGCCATCGTCGGTGCGTCCGACCGGGCAAAGTGGCCCCAAAGTATCTTCGAGAGCCTCAAGAAATACGGTTTCCCCGGCAACGTCTATCCCATCAACCCGCGCCGGGACGAGGTTTACGGCGAGCCGTGCTATCACGATTTCGGATCGCTTCCGGAGCCCGCCGACCTGGCCCTGGTGATCGTGCCTGCGGGGGCGGTCCAGGACGTGATGGAGGATGGGGCCAAACATGGCCTCAAGGCGGCAACGGTTTATGCCGGGCATCTCGGCGAGGGATCGGACCCGGAGATCGTCGGCCGGGGGGAAAAGCTGAGGGCGCTGTGTGAGGAAGCGGGCATCGCCCTTGCCGGGCCCAATTGCATGGGCGGCATCGCCTTCCGGGAAAAGGTCTTCGCCTATCCCAATGGCGGCATCTGCCGGCCCGCCCCGGGGGATGTGGCGGCGGTGTTCCAATCGGGCGGCACCATGCAATTCTGGGTGCAGACGGCGCAGTCGCGCGGTTTGCGATTCTCCTACGCCATGTCGTCGGGCAACGAGATCGGCCTCGACCTGGCGGACTACATCAATTTCTTCGTCGACGATCCTGACACCCGAACCATCGTTTTGTTCATCGAGGGCATTCGCCGCCCCGACGTGTTCAAGGAGGCCTGTGCCCGGGCACTCGCCGCCGGCAAGCCGATCATCGCCGTCAAGACCGGGCGGACTCAGCGCTCACGCGAGGCGGCGCAGTCCCATACCGGGGCCATCGGTGGCGACTGGGCCGCGTTCAAGGCGCTGTGCGAACGTTACGGCATCGTCCATTGCGAAAATCTCGACGACATGACCGAAACCGTCCTGGCTTTC
Organism: Rhodospirillales bacterium; assembly: GCA_024638585.1. Lineage (GTDB taxonomy): Bacteria > Pseudomonadota > Alphaproteobacteria > SMXQ01 > SMXQ01 > SMXQ01. The sequence goes on along the minus strand of JAHEKA010000427.1, from coordinate 1,823 downwards.
AGCCAGGGCCGGCTGCCCAAGGGGCCCGGCATCGGTGTCGTCACCACGTCGGGCGGCACCGTGGATCTGCTCTACGACTATGCGGATGACGAGGGCGCACTGATGCCCGATTACGCCCCGGAAACGGTCGAGCGCATTCGCCCGCTGATCCCGAAGGAAATGAACCCGAAGAACCCGCTCGATGCGGGCATTCCCGCCGGCAACGACGTTTTGGCCGAGCTTTGCAAGGCGGCGATCGACGATCCGGCGACCCATATGCTGGCGATGGCGGGCCAGATCTCCGCCGGCCGCGCCAATATCGAGGCCGGTGCGCCGCTCAAGGAACTGCTGGATTACACCGACATGCCGGTGATCGGATTCGGCCGCATGCGCTACGCGGTGGGCGAGGACGGCATCAAGTATCAGGATGCCATCGGCATTCCCTATCTCCAGGGCCTACCGGAAACGCTTCGTGCGATGAATGCTCTGGCCTTCTATGGCGCGCGGGCTGGCCGCGCGGTTGCCGTCCCGTCGGCGCCCACCGGCACGGAAGAAAACCTCACCGGGGCCGCTTTCGAAGGCTTGCTCACCGCGAACGGCGTGACACCACCGATGAGTGCGCTGGCCAGGGATGCCGGGGCTGCGGCCAAGGCGGCGGCGGAGATCGGATTTCCGGTGGTTCTCAAGATCGTGGCACCGGCCTTTTCCCATAAGACCGAGGTGGGCGGCGTGTTGCTGGGCTTGGACAGCGCGGAGGCCGTTGCCGAGGGTGCCGAAACCCTGGCGCGGCGCATCCATGCCGCCGATGCCCATGCGGAGATCACCGGCTACCTGGTTCAGGAGATGGTGCAAGGCGTGGAGATGATCGTCGGCTGCCGCGAAGATCCGCTCTACGGTCCGGCCATCCTGGTTGGGACCGGCGGGATCATGGTGGAACTGATGCGCGATGCCACCATGCGCCTCTTGCCGGTGGACGAGGACGACGTCGCGGGAATGCTGGGCGAGTTGAAGGGCCGCGCGCTCCTGCATGGGTTCCGGGGCGCGGCGGCAGCAGATGTCGATGCGTTGATCAAGGCGGTGGTGGGACTGGGCCGCATCTACTTGGATCACCGCCATATTCTGAGCGATCTCGAGGTCAATCCGCTGATCGTCCGAGAGGCCGGCGCCGGCGTGGCCGCCGTAGACGTGCGGCCCGTGCGCCGCGGCTGACGTGAGGCATAAGAAGAAGCACTTGGGAAGGGGAGTACCGCGATGAGTTTCGAACTGCCGGAGGAGCTGCAACTCCTCAGGGATACACTGCGCCGCTACGTCGATGCCGAGATGATTCCGGTAGAGCTTCAAACCTGCGAAGGGGTCAAGCTGAAGCCCGAATACAAGAAGAAATTCGAAGAAGACGCGAAGAAGCTGGGGTTGTGGCTGATGGACGTGCCCGAGGAGTTCGGCGGCCAAGGCATGGGCGTCCTGGCGACCGTGGTGGTGACCGAGCAGATGGCCCGCACCACGGCCCTGCCGACACGGGGCGGCTACTTCACCGGGCCCAGCGTGCGTGCGATCTTGTATGAGCTCGCCGACGACCTGAAGGATAAATACCTCTACCCGGTCATCCGGGGCGAAAAACGTGCCTGCTTCGGCCAGACCGAACCCGATGCAGGGTCCGATCCCGGATCCATGCGCACCACCGCCGTGCGCGATGGCGACCATTACGTGATCAATGGGACCAAGCGGTTTATCACCGGGGCCGGCGATGCCGATTTCATCCAGTTGATGGTGGCGACCGACCGGGAGAAGGGCTCCCACGGCGGCATATCGTGCTTCATCGTCGATATGGACACCCCGGGCGTGAG
>JAHEKA010000426.1 GCA_024638585.1 Rhodospirillales bacterium | reverse complement strand
CGCAGCGCGCGGTATCGGCCGCGGCTATGGCGAGGAACCCGTCCCGAAGCCGCTGGTGAAACACCCGGTCCATGCGCTCGTAGCGGTCTTCACGGCTGTGGGGCGGGCCGTCCTGGGCCCTCTTCCCTGCCCGGGCCAGCCCCTCGTCCACGGGCAGGTCCAGCAGCACCGTGAGGTCGGGCGTCAATCCCCCCGTCGCCAGCACATTGATGCGCTCAATCGTCGCGCCGTCCAGGCCATGACCGGATCCCTGATAGGCCAGGGTAGAATCGGTGAAGCGATCGGAAATCACCCAGCGGCCCGCGGCGAGCGCGGGCTCGATCAGCCGCGCAACATGATCCGCCCGGGCGGCGGCGTAGAGAAAGGTTTCGGTCAGCGGAGTCCAGCGGCCCGGCGCGCCTTCCACCAGGATCCTACGGATCTCTTCCGCGCCCTCCGATCCCCCGGGCTCGCGCGTCCGCGTGACATCGATGCCGCGCGCCCCCAGAAACGCGGCCAGCCTCTTGGCATGGGTCGACTTGCCGGCGCCCTCGCCGCCTTCGAAGGTGATGAACTTGCCACGCGCCAAGGCGTTCACGCGCCGGGCCCGGCTATTTGAGGGTGCCCCAGAGGAGATAGCTCAGCCCTGCCGAGACCCGCCCCATGAAGCCGAGCCGATTGACCGCCTTCCCTGCCTTGAGAGGAACCTTGATGGGCTCGATGTTGGGGGCGCTGATCTCCAGCTGGGCAATCTCCGCATCCTTGGCGATCGGCGCCGGGATGGGGCCGGTGTAGACGATCTTGACGGTGGCCTTCTTGCGCGCGCCCCGCGGCAGGGTGACGTTGAGGTCCCGGTCGATGACCAGTGGCACCGACTCCTCCGCTCCCAGCCACACGTCCGCCGCCGCCACCTCGTCGCCCTTGCGGTAGAGAGAGAAGTTGCGGAATTCGCGGAATCCCCAGGACATCAGCCGGTGTGATTCGGTTGAACGCGCCCGCATGCTGGGCAGGCCGTTGATCACCAGGACCAGACGGCGGTCGCCGCGGACCGCCGACGCGGACAAGCCGTATCCGGCGGCTTCCGTGTGGCCGGTCTTGAGGCCATCGGCCCCGATGTTCTTATAGAGCAGCGGGTTGCGGTTGCCCTGCCGGATGCCGGAAAAGGTGAAAGTCTTTTCCTTGTACATCTTGTAGTACTCGGGGAAGTTCTGGATGGTCTTGACGGACAGGGTGGCGATGTCCCGGACGCTCATCACATGTCCGTCTTCGGGCCAGCCGGAGGCATTCTTGAAATGGCTGTTGGTGAGGCCCAGTTCCTTGGCCTTCTCGTTGAGACGGTCGGCGAAGGCCTTCTCGTCCCCGGCCAGGCCTTCCGCCAGGACGATCGACGCGTCGTTGCCGGACTGGACGATGACCCCCCTGAGCAGGTCGCCGACGGAGACGCTCTTGCCGACTTCGACGAACATTTTTGAACCACCCCGTTTCCAGGCCTTGCGGCTGACCACGAAGGTATCGGACATGGAGAGCGTGCCTTCCTTGAGGCGCTCGAAAACCAAATAGACCGTCATCATCTTGCTCATGGACGACGGCGGTACCGGCTCGTCGGCGTTCTTTTCCAACAGCACAGTTCCGGTCTGGAGATCGATCAGAATCGCCTGCTTGGCTGCGGTTTCCAACGCCCTGGCGGGGGTGGCGACATCAAGCGCTGCGGCGAAGCATATCGACAACAGCGCCAGGGCCGCCCGGCGACCAAGGGTTTGAGGGGGCATCATTCGATTCATGGTCATCGCGTCCGTTGGTTTGCTCAAGGTGACGATGGTTCCTTGTTGTCCGTATCGGGCCGTTTAGCCGTCGACCACGATCTTGGACTGGGTATAGCCCGCGCCGATCAACCGCTCCAGAAGCGCATCGGCACGCTTGAGGCTGCGGATCGGTCCGATCCGGACCCGGAACAGTTGCTGGTCACCGTACATCACGCCGACGACCTCGGTCCGCCCGAGCACGGAAAGCCGGGCGCGCAAGCGATTGGCGTTGACGTATTGGGCGAATGCGCCGGCTTGAATATACATCGGGGCGTCGGAGACCGGCTCCTGGGTGACACGGCCATCGACGCTCGGTTCCAGCCGTGCGGTCTGCCGCGACGGCTGGGACCGCCCGGCCCGGGTCGGTTTCTTCTGCCGCGGCGCCGGCGTTCCAGCGCCAATTGGTTCAAGCGGCGCCTTGGTCACCGCGACGCGGGGGGCGGCGCGGACCTTGGGCTTGGCTGGTTGGCGTGGGGATTGACCGTTGGCGCGGGCAATCTGCACTTGTTTGCGGCCGTTTTGATACAGCATCGCCAACTGGCGGCTTTCATCGGGCAGGATCTCGACCCGCACCTTGGCCGTGCCTTTGGCGACAAACCCCAGAAGCTGGGCCGCCCGGCGCGAGAGGTCGATGATGCGCCCATGGGCGAAGGGCCCGCGGTCGTTGATACGGATTCTGAGCGCGCGGCCGTTCTCCAGGTTGGTGACCCGGACCATGCTGGGCAGCGGCAGGGTCCGGTGGGCGGCGGTGATGGCGTTCTGATCGAATCTTTCGCCATTGGCGGTCCGGTTACCGTGGAACTTGGGTCCGTACCAGGATGCGATCCCGGTTTCGCGGTAGCGGTAATCGGTGTTGGGGTAGTACCAGACCCCACCGATCCGGTAGGGCTTGCCGACCTTGTAGGTCCCTTGGGCCGATTCGCCGCCGTCGCGGGTCAGCGATTTCGCGGTATGGACCAGGAGCTTGGTTTCCGAGCATCCGGCAAGAAGCGCGAGCACCGTGCCGAATGCGAAGGTCCTGAATCGGAAACCCATGGCGGTATCGCTGGTCCGGGTCATCTCCATGGGGAAGGCAATCTATCGCCGTGCGATCCGGTCGGCAAGGATTCCCACCGCGGCGGCAAACGATACTGAGCAGTTCCAACGCAACGTCGTGCGAAAATTTTGGTAAACCAGGTAAGCCGGGCCGCCCGGGCCGTCGGGGACGATCAGGGACGCCGTGAGGTCACGCGTCGGCAGCGCCGTGCCATCGGTCCGCCGCACCCCCAGCGCCTGCCATTCGGAAAGCCTTTTGGGCGCGGAAAGCTTGCGGAGCGCCCGGCAGCCGCGCGGCCGCGACTTCGGCATGAATTCCGCCAGCCTGGCGGCAAACCCTTCGGGAAGCTTCACTTCCCTGCCCCATGTCTGGTCGCCCCGCCATCCCGCTTTCTTGAGGTAATTCGCCGCCGATGCGAAGACATCGGC
>JAHEKA010000425.1 GCA_024638585.1 Rhodospirillales bacterium | reverse complement strand
TGGGGTGCGCCTGATCGGGATCGAAGGCGGCCACGGTCCCAACGCCGAACGGCGCGAGGCCTGGGCCAGGATCCCCGACACCCTGAGCCGGGAGCGGTTGGAGGAGATCACCACCGATGCCGCCCTTGGCGATGTGCCGGCATTGGCGGATGAAGTGCTTGCGGGCCGCGTGCGCGGCCGCGTCGCCATCGACGTCAGCGCATAGACGCCGCACCCATCGGGGGGCTATCCTCGCGGCAAACGAATATTCACCGGGTCAGGGGCGAGGGTGACCTCGCGGGATGATGAGGCGTAATCGAATTCCGCCCGCTGTGTCTGCCCGAGTCCGCCGCTTCGGGCGGCGGCTCGCATTGTGGCTGGTGCTTTTTGCTGCCTCTCCTGCCGCAATGGCCGCGGATGCGGTGCCGGTTCCGAAGGGCTACGGCGATGCCATGGCTTGGTACCAGCGGGCCGCCGAGGCCGGCAATCCCCGCGCGCAGTATTTCCTGGGGCTGATCCATTGGCGCGGCCTTCACGGGCGCAAGGATCCCAAGCGCGCGGCGGACTGGTTCGAAAAGGCGGCCCGCCAGGGCCATGTGGCGGCCCAGTTCAGCCTGGGGCTCGCCTTCCAGACCGGGAACGGCCGTCCCAAGGACGCGACCAGGGCGGCGCGGTGGTATGAGCCCGCAGCCCGTGCCGGACATGTGGAAGCGGCCTATAATCTGGGCGTGCAGCACGAGCGCGGCCAGGGGGTGGAGAAGAACCCCGCGCAGGCCGCGATCCTCTTCAAACAGGCGGCCCAGGCGGGATTGGCCCGGGCGCAATACAATCTCGGTCTGCTGTATGGCGAAGGAGCAGGCGTTCCCAAGGACCGGGTGCGCGCTTGGCGCTGGTTGAACCGGGCCAAGCAGGCCGGCTATGGCCCCGCCGGCGCGGCGCTGAAGTCGCTCGAAAGGTCGATGAGTAAGGCCGAACGGATGAAGGCACGCAAGGCACCGGCCAAGCCCAAGACCTGAGCGTGGCCTAGATGTTGAGCTCGCCCGACCGGTCGCGGTCGAAGCGGTCGCCGGCGAGGCCTCCATCGCGCGGGAACAGCGCTTCAAGCGCGTCCAGTTCGCCCGCGCTCAACGTGACCTCTGCCGCGCCCGCGTTTTCCTCGAGATGGGGGATGGAATTGGTGCCGGGGATGGGAACGATGAAGTCGCCCTGGTGCATCAGCCAGGCCAGCGCAATCTGGCCCGGCGTGCATCCCTTGCTTGCCGCCATTTCCTTGAGGGCCTGAAGTTTTTCCAGGTTGCGCGGCAGGTTTTCCGAGGAGAAGCGTGGCACGGACCGCCGATTGTCCTCGGGCGGCGCAGTAATAGCGCCGGAAAAGAACCCCCGGCCCAGCGCGTAATAGGCGACGAAACCGATGCCGAGGGCGCGGATCGCGGGCAGGGTGTCGGCCTCGTAATCGCGGGTCATCAGGGAATATTCGCTCTCCACCGCCGCGATGGGATGGACCGCGTTGGCCCGGCGGATCGTCTCCGGCCCGGCTTCGCAAAGTCCGATATGCCGGATCTTGCCTTCCTCCTTCAGCCGCACCATGCCGCCGATGCTGTCCTCGATCGGGATCGCGGGGTCCACCCGGTGCAGGTAGTAGAGGTCGAGATAATCGGTCCGAAGCCGCGCAAGCGATGCCTCCAGGGCCTTTCGCGCATATTCTGGACTGCCGTCCACGGTGCGGCCCTTGGCCCAGGACTGGCCGCGCAGATTGCCGAATTTCGAACACAGCACGACGTCTTCCCTGCGGCCCGCCAGGGCCTCGCCCAGCACCACCTCATTGTTGCCGTCGCCATGATCGGCGGTGTCGATCAGGGTGATGCCGAGCGCGATCGCCCGGTGAATGACGGCGATGGCGTTGTCCAACCCGCCCGGCGGGGCGTCGCCGGAAAAAGTCGGCGCGCCGAAGCCGATTGCCGAAACCGATAACCCATCCCGACCGAGGGTGCGCTGTTGCATGTCCCGATATCTCCCTTGTGCAGCGCAGCATTATACGCAATTGAGGGCGAGACGACTTGCCGCAGCTTGGTCCTGACTGCAAAATGTTCCCAGCCTTGCCGGGAGGGAAACAGCAAGACCGATGGACGAAACCACCACACGGGCACAACAAGGGATCGGGTCTGCGGCCAAGGGACCGCAGGATGAGAACTTTCCCGTCGCATCCTGGCTGATTCCCCGGCAGATGCGGCCCCATGTTCTTGCGTTTTACGCGTTTGCCCGCGCCGCCGACGACATCGCCGACGACCCCCGGCTCGATGCGGAGGAAAAACGCGCGCGCCTGAATGCCTTTGCCCGGGCGGTCGGCGCCGGCACGGAGGACGATGACGGCGCGGAAGTGATTGTCGAGGTCGATACCGGCCCGGCCGAGGCCTTCGCCGATAGCCTTGCCGCAACCGATATCGGCGTCGAGCACGCCGACGACCTGCTGGCCGCGTTCCAGCGGGATGCCGTCAAGAACCGTTACCGGGACTGGGGCGAGCTGATGTCTTACTGCAGGCTGTCGGCGGTCCCCTGCGCGCGCCACATCCTCGACCTCCATGGGGAAAGCGATGATATGGCGCGGGTGGCGGCCGATGCGTTGGCTACGGCGTTGCAGGTGATCAACCATATCCAGGATTGCGGCGACGATTATCGCAATTTGGATCGGGTTTATATCCCGCTGGAATGGCTTGAGCATGCCGGCGCCGGCGTGGGCGATCTTGACGCCGGCGCAATCACGCCGGGTCTGAGGCGGGTGTTGGACCGGATGCTCGATGGCGTCGATTGGCTTTTGGTGGTGGCCGAGCCCCTTCCCCACAGGACGGGGAACCTCGGCCTTGCCTTGGAGGCAGCGGTGACCCTGGAAATCGCCCGCCGGTTGTCGGCTCTGCTGCGCGGCCGCGATCCCCTGGCGGAACGTGTCGCGCTATCGCGCGCCGGCTATGCCGCGGCCGCCGCCCGGGGTGTCGGGCGCGGCCTGTGGCGCCGAATTCGCCCGCCCCGGGCCTGAGCGCCGCCGCTGTTCCCCTTGCTGGCCGCGGCGAAGCGGGTTTTCCTTGCATTCCCACGGGAATACGCGAAAGTACCTGTAACTATGCGTATTTTCTTGAAGCGCCCGCCTTACTGCTTGGGGCGGCTATAGCCATGGCAAAACCCTCCAAGACGCCGCTGTTGGATACGGTGACGACTCCGGCCGAGCTACGCCGGCTCGATGAAAAGTCGTTGCGCCAGTTCGCCGATGAACTCCGG